>JADFSR010000016.1 GCA_022560615.1 Gemmatimonadota bacterium | reverse complement strand
GCGTCCGTGCTTGCTGGCCAGCGCGAAGGGTCTCGAGAGCGTACCGGAGGAGAAAAAGGCCGAGGAAGAGCGTCGTGAAGACCGCGAGGCTCGTGAGCAGCAGCGTGAGCATGTCCCCGGGCAGCGTGGGTCGCTCCGGTTTCAGCACTACGGGCTCGGGATGCAGCCCCCGCAACCAAACCACGCTGACATGGATGAACGGAATGTCCAGTGCACCGATGATGGCGACGACCGCCGCGAATCGCTTCCCTTTCTGAGGGTCCTCCGTGGAATTCCGGACCATGAAGTAGCCCAGGAAGATGAACCACAGCAGCAGCGTAAACGTCAGGCGCGGCTCCCAGGTCCAGTACGTTCCCCAGTAAATTTTGCCCCACAGCGGCCCCGTGGTGAGCATTATCGTCGCGAAGATCATGCCTCCCTCTGCGGCCGCGACCGCCGCGCGGTCCAGGCGTTCGTCACGAAGCCAGAGGTACATGCCACTCGCGAACGCCGCGATGCCGAACGCGAGGAACGACGTCCAGGCGGCAGGCACGTGCACGTAGAAGATCCTCTGGGCTATTCCCAAGAGGCACGGGGCCCTGGAAGGGCACTGGCTGACATCGGTCGAAACCCAGAAGAAAGACAGCCAGTACACCACTAATATGCCGAGAAGGCCTAGCACCGCGAGAGCCGTCCCGGTCAAACGTATTCCCTTCCCCGACATCAGTCCTCCACGACGAAGCGGAAGAGCACCGCGCCGGCTACCACCGCCACCAGCGCGAACGCTGCGAGCATCCGAATGTTGCCGGCGACCTCGGAGATGGGCCGACCGGAGAGCAGCCTCCCCGTCGCCCCAGCGCCGAAGACGATCATCGGGACGAGCAGCGGGAAGATCAGGATGGGGAGGAGAGTCTCACCCATCCGAGTCCCAGACGACACCGCGGCGAACAGCGTGCCGAGTGCGACGAAACCCAGCGTGCCTAGCGCCAGCACCAGCCCCAACATCGCGGGACTGTTCCCCAACTCCATCCCGAAGAAGAGCATGAAGACCGCGACGACGAAAAGCGAGACGATGTAGAGGAGGACGAAGTTGGAGAGCGTCTTCCCCAGGAAGACCGCGTCCTTGGGAACCGGGCTCATCAGCACGCCCTGAAGCGCGCCGTCCTCCGCCTCCAGGTGGAACGTGCGTCCTACGCCGAGCAGGCCTCCTAATACGATCGTCATCCATATGAGCCCGGCACCAATATCCTGCGGCCGCACGACTGTCCTGTCGATCGAATAGTTGAACAACACCGCCGCGAGCACGGCGAAGGCACCCATGGCGACCAGTCGCTCGCGCGTTCTCAACTCGAGCAGCAAGTCCTTCCAGACGATCGCGCCAATCTGCCCAAGGTAAGCGCTCATGCGCGCCCCTCGACGACCCGGTGGTACAGCCGTTCGAAATCTGTGGTGTCCAGCTCTTGGCGGCTCCCCTGCCAGGCGAAGCGTCCACGCACCTGGATCGCCACGTGGCTGGCCAGCGCGAGACCCTCTCCGAGGTTGTGTGTTACCATGACGACCGTGCGACGACCGTCCTTGAGCTCGGTCAGCACGCCCCGAAGAACCGCGGCCGCAGAGGGATCCAGACCAGTATATGGTTCGTCCAGGAGCACGACCTCCGGATCGTGGAGCAGTGCCCTCGCGAGAGCCAGTCTCTGACGCATGCCATGGGAGAGCTGGCCCACGAGAGAGCTGGAGCGGTCCTTTAGGCTCACGTGCGCCAGCCGTTCCGGAATCCTTCGATCAAGGTCTCCGAGACCATAGAGTCGGCCGTAAAACCGCAGGTTCTCCTCCACGGTGAGCTGAGCGTATAGAAAGCCCTGGTGGGACAATACGCCGATGTTACGCCGCCAATCGACCGCGCCGAAGTCGAGCCGAGTGCCGTTGAGAAAGACATCGCCGCGCGTGGGACGCAGCGCCCCTGCGAGCAGTCCGAGCAGCGTCGACTTCCCGGCGCCATTCGGTCCGAAGACCGTCAGGAAGTCCCCCCGCTCCAGGGAGAGGTCGATGCCGGCCACAGCTATAACCGCGCCGTACTCGCGTACGATTCCGCGAGCCTCCAACACCGGCGTAGTGATCGCGGACGGGGGCGACTCGGATTCAGGAGCCATCGCAACCCCCACAGCGCTCACCGCGCTGCCTCGGCGGCAACGGCTTGCCCACATGCCGAGCAGAACCGCGATCCGACTTCGTTGGAGAAGCCGCACGCATTGCACACGCAGCCCTCCTTGAGCCCCACCCGGATCTGGGCGATCTCGGCCTCGAGGTCGTCCTCGTCGCGCCCGGCTCCTCCCTGCGCGCGTTCGTCTGCTTCCAGCGCCGCCAGAGCCTCGGCCGTGAGCTCGGCCTTGAGCGATCGATAGTCGTGCTCATCGAGCTTTTCAGCGAGGAAGTCGTACTCGACGTCACGAAGCGCGAGCAAGGCGACACGCTTGCGAGCTTCGGTGTCCGTGAGCTCGAACTCGTCACGCTCGAACGACGCGTGAATGCCCTTCACAACCGGCTGCAGGATGAAGAGGACCACGGCCAACGCCACGAGCGAAGCGCCGATCAAGAGGGTCATCGGCGGGCGCTAGTGTCCCGTCCCAGAAGTTCGCCGGCAATCGGGCACCGATGTATCCGCCCTGGCTGCGTTGCTCCTCGACCCACGCCTGCGGCGCGGGTGCCCCATAGCCCTGCTATTCCTCGTCGTCGCGCCTTGGGGCACCGCTCGCCGATAGGCGAGTGGTCGCGGCACCTCGGCACTCTCGGTGCGCGCCGAACTTCTGGGACGGGACACTAGTCAGCCGCTGCCATTGCCGGCTGAGGAGCGGTCTCGGTCCTTCCCTCGAGCGCGACCCGCCGGCGGTCGACGCTGGGCCAGAGCGCGACGAACGTGCCGATTGCCAGCATCATGCCCCCGTACCAGATCCAGCCAACGAACGGCTTGATGAGGACTTGCAGGTCGATGCCCTGAGCGTTCGGGTCGGCCCTCACCGCCCCCTCCATATCGTCCAATGCCGACAGGATCAAGTACAGATCCTCGCGCACGGAAGAGCGGATTCCGACCTCGGTCATCGGCAGCTCGCTGGTCACGTACATCCGTTTCTCGGTCGTCAGGAACGGCTTCTGCTTGCCGTCCTGCTGCACGGAAATCGTCGCGATCGCCTGCCAGAGCAGATTTCGCTGACCCTTGCCGAGCGACACCGAGAGACCTTCGTACGTCAAGGCGTAAGTGTGCCCGAACGGAGACGTGACCTCTACCACGTCTCCCGGCAGCATGTGGAAGCGCTCGTCGACGTTGTACGCCGCACCGGCGAACGCGAAGTAGATCATCACCATGGCCACGTGCACGATGTATCCACCCCAGCGCCGACGATTGCGCGCCACCAGGTGCACGAACGCGAGCGCGTATCCCTCGCCCTCGATGCGCGCACGGGCGCGCGTGCCCTTCCAGAACTCGATCGCGATGACCGATAGCACGAAGGCGCAAATGCTCCAGGTCACTAGCGCCAGGGGGTGTCGGGCACCTGTCACCCACAGCCCGGTCCCGACCACGAGCAAAACCCCTATCGGGATCGTGAAGTTCTTCTTGAGATTCCGCTTCGTGGCTCGTCGCCACGCGATCACGGGACCGATCCCCGCCAGCGCGAGCAAAACGAGCCCTATCGGGAAGTTCACCTTCTCGAAGAAGGGCGGCCCGACGCTGATCTTCTCACCCGTGACACCCTCGGCGACGAGCGGGAAGATCGTTCCCCAAAACACCGCGAAGGCGAAGCCCAACAGCATGAGATTGTTGAAGAGGAACGCCGACTCGCGCGATAGGAACGACTCGATCCGGTTCTCGCTCTGCAGCTTGGGCAAGCGGTACACGATCAGGACGATACAGCCGGCCAAGAGCGACCCCATGAAGCCGAGGAAGATGTAGGCGATCTTCAGCTCCTCAGCGAACGAGTGCACCGACTCGATGAGCCCCGAGCGGGTGAGGAACGTCGCGAAGATCGTGAGCAGGAACGTCAGTAGCACAAGCGACATGTTCCACACCCTCAACATGCCGCGGCTTTCCTGGATCTGGATCGAATGCAGGAACGCCGTCGCGGTCAGCCAAGGCAGCAGTGAGGCATTCTCGACGGGGTCCCAAAACCAATATCCGCCCCAGCCCAACTCCTCGTACGCCCAGCGCATCCCGAAGATGATGCCGATAGAAAGGAAGAGCCACGAGGTCAGGATCCAACGCCGCGTCAGCTGGATCCACCGTGCGTCGAGCCGCCCGTTCAGCAGCGCGGCCACCGCGAACGCAAACGGGATCGTGAAGGAGGTGAAGCCCAGATAGAGCGTGGGTGGGTGGATCGTCATCCAGTAGTTCTGAAGCTGCGGGTTCAGCCCCCGACCGTTCGCAGGCGTGAACGCGAGCCGCTCGAACGGGTTCACGTCCGCGAACAGCAGAACGACGATGAAGAACAGCAGAACGCCCTGCAACACGCCAGCGACGTAGGGCATGAACTCGCGGTTCTTATCGCGGTTCTGGAACACACAGACGCTCGAGAAAAAAGCGAGTATCAGCGCCCAGAAGAGCAACGAGCCACGCTGGCCGGCCCAGAGACCCGTGATCTTGTAGAAGATCTCGAGCTCGCGGTTCGAGTAGGCATAGACGTACCAGTACTCGAACTTGTCGCCCAGAAACGCGGCGCCGACACCCAGCGAGGCCAAGATGAGCAGAAAGAAGACCGCGTAGATACCTCGTTCGGCGCTCAGAACGAGGTCCCCGCGCTGGGTGCGTCCTCCCATGAAGCCGAGCGCCATCCCCCAGACCGCGACGGGGAGCGCGATCCAGAGGGCGAACTCGCCGAGGATGGTCACCCGGCTAGATCCTCCGGCGCCGCTTCATAGCGGCTCCCGCACTTCGTCAAGAGCGTCGTTGCTTCGAAAACACCATCCGCTCGGAGGCGGCCCTCGAGCACGACTTCGACCTCATCGGTGAAGGTGCCAGGCAGCGCGTCACGGTACTCGACCGGAAACGTCACCGACTCGTCCACCGGGTCTTTGACCTGGAAGGTGTGCAATAGCTCGCCCCGCACGCGCGCGTAGGTACCCTTGACCACCAGCCCGCTGACCTTGAGACCCACGTCGTGGAACGTCGGATCCGCCTCGACGCGCGCCATGAGCTCGACCGGCGTGAGGTAATAGACCATCGTCTCGCTCACGCCTGTCCATATCAGATAGGTCACCACTGCGGCGACGCCGACGAGACCCACCATGAAACGGCCATTCTTGTTCATATCGTCATCCTTGCCAGGATCCTTCGAATCCGCATGGAATCTAGCCGAATGAAGAGCGTGCCGACCAGTCCGGGAAATCCCCTACGGACAACCACCGACGAGAGTTGGAGGGTCGCTTCTCCCTTCCGTGAGGCCCTCTGCCACAAACGAGAACACGACCCGGCTCCGAGCGGAGATCTTTTGGAGGGTTCCTGCGCACTGAGCGAGCGCCAGCTCACGCCAGAAGCCCCGCGACTCCCCAATGACAGCTCATCCGGCGTCTCGAAACGCGGCGGCTCGCTCCAACGCCCATCGGGCTGCCGTACCGGGGTCCTCCAACGCCGGGAGATCGAGACCGTCCGCGGGCGGAAGGCCCAGCGTGCCCACGTCGAGGCCCATCTTCCTAGCGAGCGCGATCTCGGAAAGCGTACCCCATGAGCCCCCGACCGCGACAGCCACCTCCGCTCCGGCTACGACGAGCACGTTGCGAGCCTCGCCGAGACCGGTCGGGAGCGGAAGCTGGATCCACGGGTTGGCGTCCTCCCCTCGTGAGCCGCGTAGAATCCCCACCGTCAGGCCTCCCGCCTCTGCAGCTCCCCGTGCCGCGGCTTCCATCACGCCGCCGTACCCTCCGCACACGACGACAGCTCCACCCTTCGCCAAAGCATGGCCCAGCGCCTGTGCGTCCGAGTATTCCGATTCGCTCGCTCGGGCCGCACCGATCACAGCGACGCGAAGCGGACGGTCCACTCGGGCCTCCGGTGTCACCCGTCCTGCGCCCACCGGACCGCTGCGCGAACCGCCCGATCCCATTCCCCGGTCAGCTGGCTTCGCTCTTCTTCCCCCATGCGCGGCTCATAGCGGCTCGCGCCTTCTTCCTGCACCCCCAGGAAGTCGGCTGCGCTCTGCCAGACTCCAGTCGCAATGCCTGCCAGACCCGCGGCGCCGAGAGCCGTTGTCTCGACCAGAGCCGGCCGACGCACGGGGATGTCGAGCACGTCGGCTTGCAATTGCATGAGCCAGTCGTTCAGCGCCGCACCGCCATCCACGCGCAGCTCCGTCGTCTCTACCCCTGAGTCGGCTTCCATGGCAGCCAGTACCTCCGCGGTTCCGTACGCCATCGCCTCGAGCGCCGCCCGGACTAAGTGCTCCTTCGTCGTGCCACGCGTCAGCCCGACGAGCATTCCGCGCGCTTCGGGCTCCCAGTGCGGTGCGCCGAGACCCACGAATGCAGGAACGAAATAGACGCCGCCATTGTTCTCCAGCGCCCGGGCCATCGCTTCAGAATCGGGCGCGGCGTCGAGCAGGCCCAACCCGTCTCGCAGCCACTGCACCGCCGCACCGGCGATGAACACCGACCCCTCCAACGCATAAGCGAGGCCGCCTTCAGCGTCGCACGCCGCTGTCGTGAGCAGACCCCGCGTGGACGGGACGGCTTCTGCGCCGGTGTTGAGCAGCAGGAAAGAGCCGGTTCCGTAGGTGTTCTTCGCGAGGCCGGCGTGCCAACAACCCTGCCCGAAGAGCGCAGCCTGCTGGTCCCCGGCGACTCCCGCGATCGGTACCTCGATCCCGAGATGCTCCCCGACGGACGTCCCGAAGTCACCAGCGCTAGGACGCACATCAGGAAGCAGGGATGGCGGCACGCCGAGTAGATCGAGCAACGAAGGATCCCACGCCGTGTCGGTCAGGTGGTACAGCAACGTGCGCGAGGCATTGGTGGGGTCCGTGGCGTGGACGGCACCGTTCGTGAGACGCGCGATGAGCCAGCAGTCGATAGTCCCGACGGCGAGCTCCCCGGCCTCTGCCCGGGCGCGAAGCTCGGGATCTTGACCGAGGAGCCAAGCGATCTTGGTGCCCGAGAAGTACGGATCGAGCACGAGTCCGGTTCTGGCCCGGACCTCGGCTTCGTGGCCGGCTGCTTTCAGCTCCTTGCACATGTCGGTGGTGCGGCGGTCCTGCCAAACGATGGCACGGTGGGCCGGTTCGAGTGTCTCCCGATCCCAAAGCACGAAGGTCTCGCGTTGGTTGGCGATGCCGATCGCGCCCACGTCGGCGCCCGATGCCGCGTCCAGCGCTTCTCGGGCAACCCTGCACGTCACATCCCAGATTTCCATGGCGTCGTGCTCGACCCACCCGGGCTGCGGGAAATACTGGGTGAACTCGGAGTACGACCGGCCGAGCACCGCCCCGTTCTGTCCGATGACGAGGCAGGTCGTACCGGTGGTGCCCTGGTCGATGGCCAGAACGGATGGAACGCTCATCGCTCTCTCGGCTCGACGCGCCGCGCTGCGGCACGTGTTTAGGAAGCAGGAGTGAGGCCCCCGAAATCATATCGCCATCCCGCCTGGAGAAGCACATTCGCGAAGGCGTCCATAGGGAACCCCATGACCGAATAGTAGTCCCCGTCGATGGCCTCGACCAACGCGGCTCCCATGCCCTGAATTCCATAGGCGCCCGCCTTGTCGAGCGGCTCCCCCGTCGCCACGTACGCGCGGGCGGTATCTTCGGAAAACGCGCGAAATCTCACTGCTGTCTCGGCGACGCTACTGGCGAGGCCGTGGCGCCCCGCGAGCGCGATTCCACTCAGAACCACATGGCCGCGACCGGCCAGGGAGACGAGCATCTCGACCGCTGCGCCGTCGTCCTCAGGCTTCCCGAGAACGCGCACTCCATCCACTACGAGGGTATCGCCACCAATGACCAACGCGCCCGGTTCACGAGCGGATATGACGGTCGCCTTTTCGCGCGCTAGCCGCTCGACGTGCTCGGCGGGAGTCTCGCCGTCCAGATACGACTCATCGACGTCAGCCGGTATCACGAGATGATCCAGGCCCAGCTGGGTGAGCACATCGCTGCGTCGGGGAGAAAGCGACGCCAGGATGAGACGTGGAGTCATTCGCGCTCGAGAATAAGCGTCACCGGCCCCTCGTTCACGAGCTCGACGTCCATCGTCGCGCCGAACTCACCGGTCTCTACTCGCCCGCCGATGCGTCCTCGCAGGCACGCGACGAACTGCTCATAGAGTGGGACGGCGATCTCGGGCGACGCCGCACCGACGAAGCTCGGACGGCGTCCCTTTCGTACATCGCCGTACAACGTGAACTGGCTGACGACCAGCAAGTCGCCCGAAACGTCCATCAGCGACCGATTCATCTTGCCCTCGTCGTCCGGGAAGACGCGTAGCCCGACGATCTTGTCCGCCATCCACTCGAGTTGATTCACGCCATCCCCGGGTCGAAAAGCCACGAGCAGGAGGTGTCCCCTCTCGATCTCGCCGACCGTGCGCCCGTCGATGCGAACCTCCGCGTGAGCAACCCTCTGGAGGACTACCCTCACTCGACCGTGACGGACTTGGCGAGGTTCCTCGGTTGATCGACGTCCGCGCCGCGTAGGATCGCTGTGTGATAGGCGAGCAACTGAAGCGGGATAGTCGTGAGCACTGGAAGAAGCGCGGGGATCGTCTGCGGTACCCGGATGACGTGATCGACCTTGCCCCGTAGCTCGGGGGCGTCGTCGCTCACCACCGCGATGAGGCGTCCGCGGCGCGCTTTCACTTCTGCGATGTTGGAGACCACCTTCTGGTACACGGGGTCCCGGGGCGCGAGCACCACTACCGGCATGTCCTCGTCAATGAGCGCGATCGGCCCGTGCTTCATCTCGGCCGCGGGATAACCCTCCGCGTGGATGTAGCTCACTTCCTTGAGCTTGAGCGCACCCTCGAGCGCTACCGGGAACTGATAGCCGCGTCCGAGATAGAGGAAGTTGCGGGCGTCGCCATACGCTTCGGCCAAGGCCTTGATCTCGTCGTTCAGCTCGAGCACCTGCTCCACCTGTTCGGGCAACATCCGCAGCGCGCTTACGAACTCCCGCCCCTGCACTACAGACAGGTGGCGGCGGCGCCCTAGGTAGAGCGTGAACATCGCGAGAGCGACTATCTGGCTGGTAAACGCCTTGGTCGATGCCACACCGATCTCAGGACCCGCGTGCAGATAGATGCCGAAGTCGGTGTATCGCGCGATCGTCGAGCCAACGGTGTTGACGATCCCCATCGTCGAGAGCCCGCGCTGCTTCGCCTCGCTCAGCGCTGCCAGTGTATCCGCGGTTTCCCCGGACTGGCTGATGGCGAGCGCGAGCGTTCCCTCCTCTAGAACCGGATTCCGGTATCGGAACTCCGAGGCGTACTCCACGTCGACCGGAATGCGCGCGTGTTCCTCGAGCATGTACTCGCCCACGAGGCCCGCGTGCCAACTGGTGCCGCAAGCGGTGGTCACGATACGCCGAATGCGACCGAGGTCGAATTGGTGGTCCTCGATGCCGCCGAGTCTTACGTCACCCTCTTCCTCCAGAAGACGGCCGCGCATGACCTCTTTCAGGGAGGACGGCTGCTCGAAGATCTCCTTGAGCATGAAGTGCTCGTAACCGCCCTTCTCGATCGCTTCGACGTCCCACGTAACCTCGTGCACCGACCGGCTCACCTCCGTCCCTTCGAGCTTGTAGGTGCGATACCCCTCGAGATCGAGCACGGCGTAGTCGCCGTCATCCAGGTAGACGACTTCGCGGGTCAACGCAATCACCGCAGACGCGTCGGAGCCCGCGAGCATTTCACCGTTTTTCCCCACACCGATCAGCAATGGCGAGCCATTGCGAGCCACGACGATCTTGTTCGGGTCCCTGCTCGATACGACGGCGATGCCGTAGGCCCCGTCGATCGCGCGAAGCGCGGCAGCAACAGCATCCTCCATGGGAATGCCGTCGGCCCAAAGATGATCGATCAGATGGACGACTACTTCGGTGTCAGTATCTGATACGAAGGAGTAGCCCGCCTCCAGGAGCTGTGCCCGAATGCTCTGCGCGTTCTCGATGATCCCGTTATGAACCAGGGCGATCTTGCCATCCGAAGAGGTGTGCGGGTGGGCGTTGCACTGGTTGGGAGCCCCGTGCGTGGCCCAGCGCGTGTGAGCGATGCCGCAGGTCCCGCGCACAGACGCCTCGTCGACGGCCTCCATGAGCACAGACAGCTTGCCTGAACGCTTCACGACCTGGACCCCGCCTCCATTCAGGAGCGCGACCCCGGCCGAGTCGTATCCGCGGTATTCGAGTCGCTTGAGACCCTGAAGCAGGATCGGGGCAGCCTCCTTGGGGCCTACGTACCCGACAATTCCGCACATGCCGTCACTCCCCTGTCGATGATCCCATGGATCGCCCTCAGCCTACTCCGTCCAACAGCTTCGCCGCCCTGTCGATCAAGGCGTGCGCTCCTTCCTCTTCACGCGCCTCGGCAATCAAGCGCACAACCGGCTCGGTGCCCGACGGCCTCACGTGCAACCAGGCACCCCTCGCCGGCCATGCGAGGCGTATACCGTCCGTCCGATCGACTGCCTCCGCACCGAGATCCTGCTCCAGCGCGGCAAACGCCAGCTCGAGAGCCTCTCGTGGGAAGGAGACCTTCACTTTCACGATCGTATACGTCGGCCAGCGCGCCGCAGCTGCCGAGGCACTAACCGCTTCATCCACAATGTGTTGCAAGATGAGCGCCACAGCGAGGGGCGCGTCGCGAGTGTGGTGCAGCGCAGGCAGGATCACTCCGCCATTCCCCTCGCCTCCGACGACGGCGTTCTCGGCCTGCATGCGGCGTACCACGTTCACTTCTCCAACTGGTGCTCGTGCCACGGAGACGTTGTGCGCGCGGGCCACATCCTCCACGACCTGACTGGTCGACAGGTTGGTTACGACCGGTCCGGGTGTTCGTCCGAGCACCACGGCGGCTGCGAGCGCCAACGTGAGGTCCTCGCCCATCGGCGCTCCGGTCTCGTCCACCAACGCCAGGCGGTCCACGTCCGGGTCGACCGCGAGCCCGATATCGGCGCCCGAGTCGCGTACCAGCGCCCCCAGATCGCCGAGGTTCGCGGCGGTCGGCTCGGGGTCCCGGGGAAAGAGCCCATCCGGCTTCATGCCGATGCCCTCGACCGAACAGCCCAGCGCCTCCAGCAGGTCGATCAAGACGGGGCCACCCGCGCCGTGCACGCAGTCGATCGCGACCTTGATGTGGCGCGCGCGCAACACCGGCACGTCGATGTGTGGCAGCGCCAAGATCGCCTCGAGATGCCGGGGCCAGGCTCCCGGATCTTCGGTCACGGAGGGAATCGCGTCCCATGCGACCCTCTCCGGATCCTCCTCGCTGAGCGAGGTGCGGAACCGCGCCGAAAGATCCGCGTCGAGGAAGACACCCTCTCCGGACACCAGCTTTAGCGCGTTCCACTCAGCCGGGTTGTGACTCGCCGTAACGCCGATACCGCCGATCGCGCCGCTTCTCCCGACGGTAAACAGCAACGTCGGCGTCGGGACCACGCCCAGGTCGATCACCGGTACACCCACCGACTGCAGCCCCGCGACAACGGCCCGCGTGAACATCGGCCCCGAGGTGCGCGAGTCCCTGCCCACGTACACCGGACCGTCCCCGCCCTCCCGCCGCACGAACGCCCCGAAAGCGGCAGCGAGACCGGCCATCAACTCCGGGGTGAGCGTCGCCCCGACTCGTCCGCGCACGCCTGACACGCTCACCATGAGATCCTGCGGAAGTTGTATCGGCACGGAAGCCTTTAGCCCGGCAATAATGCGTCTTCGCGCCCGAGGCGCGGTCGGCTGAAGTTCACCTGGCCGGTGTGAACCCGTCAACGCAAAGGACGCGCCACCTCCGCCTGTGGGCTACCCTGCTCGAGCAAGTCGAACCTAAATTGGGCGATCCCATCCACCTCACATACAAGCAAGGACGGACTCCATGAGCGAAGGGTCTCTCGGAGGCCTGCGTTTCGGTACGCTCGCGGTGCACGCGGGCGTGACTCCCGAACCGACGACGGGGGCGATCATGACCCCGATCTTCCAGACGTCTACATATGTCCAGCCCGCGGTCGGCGAACCCATGCAAGGAAGCTACGACTACGGTCGGACCGCGAACCCGACGAGGGAAGCGCTCGAGGCGAACATCGCGGCGCTAGAAAATGGCTTGCGTGGGATCGCGTTTTCGTCGGGACTCGCCGCGATCGAGGCGATCGTGAAGAGGCTCTCGGCCGGGGATCACGTCGTGAGTGAGGAAAACACGTACGGCGGCACGACTCGCATGTTCAATCATGTGCTCAGCCGCTTCGGTATCGAATTCAGTTTCGTCGATACGCGTGACCCCGGCGCGATCGCCGAGGCGCTGAAGCCGAACACGAAGCTCGTGCACGTAGAGACACCGACGAATCCGATGATGCGCCTGTGCGACCTGAGGGAAGCGGCCGATCTCGCGCACGAAGCCGGGGCCCTGCTCTCCGTCGACAACACCTTCGCTTCCCCGTACAACCAGCGACCGCTCGAATTCGGCGCCGACTTCGTTGTGCACTCTTCGACCAAATACATCAATGGCCACTCGGACGTGATCGGTGGCCTGGTCGCTGTCAGGGACGAAGAGCTAGCCGAGGAGCTGCTCTTCATCCGAAAGTCGACCGGTGGGGTGCCAGGCCCCATGGACTGCTGGCTCACTCTGCGCGGCATCAAGACGCTGCACCTGCGTATGCGCCAGCACAATGAGAACGGTCTCTCGGTGGCCCGATACCTCGAGGACCATCCGGCCGTGGATCGCGTGCTCTATCCCGGGCTGGAATCCCACCCGCAGCACGAGCTGGCCGCCCGACAGATGATCGGGTTCACCGGGATGGTGTCGGTCGACGTCGGCACGCTCGAGCGCGCCAAGGCCTTGGCCGAGCGGCTACGCGTCTTCGCGCTTGCGGAAAGCCTGGGCGGGGTCGAATCTCTCATCAGCGTACCCGCACTCATGACCCACGCTTCGGTCCCCCAAGACCGTCGCGAGGCGATGGGGATAACAGCGGGGCTCGTTCGCTTGTCCCTCGGAATTGAGGACGAAGCCGATCTGTTGGAGGATCTCGAACGGGTCCTAGCGTAGTGAAACCGAGACTTCAGGGCCCCCGTAAGGGGCTGCGAGCGTCGGCAAACCTCTCGCCGAACGCGCGAGGGGCGACCAACGCAAAGAGGATGTAGAGACATGGCGGACGATCAGGACGACACCGTAGACCAGACGAGCGACGATGGGACCCAAGCGGGCGACGATGGGGCGAAGGCGCGCCGCATCCTGACCGATATCGCGCCGCACTCCTGGGAACACCCGGCCGACAAGGCCGCACTCCAGGCGCTTCGGCGGATTCCGGTGTTCGACCAGATACTCAGAAAGATCTTCGGCTTCGTCCCCGAGCGGTTTTTCCGCCTGGCGTTCCAGGCGAGCTCGGTGAAGGTCGGCAAGAACCAGTTCCCAAAGGTCTATGAGATTTACAGGGAGTGCCTAAAGACGCTCGACGTCGAGGAGGAGTTTCCTCTCTACATCTCACAGAGCCCGGAGGTCAACGCAGGTGCTTGGGGGATGGACCAGCCCTTCATCATCCTGAACTCCGGCACCGTACGGCTCCTCGACGACGACCAGCTGGCCTATGTGATCGGTCACGAGATCGGTCACATCGTGAGCGATCACGTTCTTTACAGGACGATGACGGTGATCCTGCTCAACCTGGCGACGATGGGTTTCCCGATCGTCGGCTTGGCGGCACGCGCGATCTTGGTCGCTCTGCTCGAGTGGCAGCGCAAGTCCGAGCTCTCGTCCGACCGCGCCGGACTGCTCACGGTCCAGGACCCGGAGGTCGTGCTCAGCACGATGCTCAAGATGGCCGGTGGCGGGACGGACGAGGAGTCGAGCCTGCAGGAGTACATCATTCAGGCGGAGGAGTACCGTGAGGGCGGCGACGTCGTCGACCAGGTCTTCAAGGTGCTCAACCTCCTGGGTCGGACGCACCCGTTCTATGCGATCCGGGTGAGCGAGCTGCGGGCTTGGATCGAGACCGGCGACTACGACCGCATCGTGCGCGGGGAGTACGCACGCCGCGGCGAGCCCGATCCAGCATACAAGGACGACCTCAAGGCAGCCGCGTCGTCGTACGTCGAGGACGCGAAGGACTTCGTCGACAACATAACGGACGCCGCGAAGCGCATGGGCTCTGACTTCATGAGCGGCTTCAAGAAGTAGAGGCACACGGCCTGAACCAGGGGTGACCGGGGTGCCGCCCGGTCACCCCTTTTTTTTCGCGATTGCGTAGCAGCCCGCTGTACTTCTACCACGGGCTGCTGGTAGACTCCGCCACATGCGAATCCTGATCGTAGGCAACGGCGGGCGCGAGCACGCCCTTCTCTGGAAGCTTCGCAGGGACGCCCCCGACGCGAAGTTCTTCGCCACCGAACCGAACGGCGGGATGGCGCCGCTCTGCGCCCCGGTCCAGATCGCGGCCGGAGACATCGAGGCGCTCTCCGGGTGGGCGGCGTCCCACCTGATCGACCTCACCGTCGTCGGACCCGAGGGGCCGCTGGCAGCGGGGATCGTGGACCGCTTCGAGAAGAAGGGGCTTTCGATCTTCGGGCCGAGCAAGGACGCCGCGCGCATCGAGTCGAGCAAGGTGTTCTCGAAGGATCTGATGCGGAACGCGGGCATACCGACCGCGGACTACCGCACGTTCACCAACCTGGCAGGCGCCGAGCAGTGGGTGCGGGAACGGGGAGCTCCGATCGTGGTGAAGGCGTCGGGTCTGGCGGCGGGCAAGGGAGCCATCGTGTGCACGACGGAGCGCGAGGCGCTCGAAGCGCTACGCGCGATGCTCGGTGATCTCAGCTTCGGCGAGGCCGGGCGCGAAGTCGTTGTCGAAGAGTTCATGGACGGCGAGGAAATCTCGGTCTTCGCGATCACGGACGGGGCGAACGTGGTTCTTCTGCAGCCGTCCCAGGACCACAAACGAGTGGGCGAAGGGGACACGGGTCCGAATACCGGAGGCATGGGCGCGTACGCTCCGGTCTCGATCGCGACCGACGCGGTGGTCGCCGAGGCTCGCCAACATGTCATCGAACCGACGCTGCGGGCGCTGGCAGCGAGCGGTTGTCCGTTCCGCGGAGTCCTCTACGTCGGGCTCATGAAAACGGATGCCGGCCTGAAAGTCGTCGAATTCAACTGCCGGTTCGGCGACCCGGAGACCCAGGTGGTACTGCCGATGATGCGTGGCTCGCTGCTCGACCTGCTGCGGACGGTGGCCGAGGGAGGCACACTGACGTCCGGCGTCTCCGAGGCTCTGACCGGCGCCGCAGTCTCGACCGTGGTCGCATCCGCGGGGTACCCCGGCCCGTACGAAAAGGGGAAAACGATTTCTATTCCGGGCGACCTCGAGTCGGACGATTGCTTCGTCTTCCATGCGGGCACGAGAAGCGACGGGGGACGGCTAGTCACATCCGGTGGACGAGTGCTCGCGGTCACCGCGTTGGCTCCGACCGTGGCCGGGGCTGCGGACGCCAGCCGGTCTGCCGCCGATCGAATCGTATTCGAGGGCGCCTTCAGTCGTACTGACATCGGTTGGAGGGAACGCCAACGTGCCTGAGCTTCCCGAGGCCGAGACGATCGTTCGCGGCTTGCGAACAGCGGTTCTCGGAGAACACATCCGTCGCGTGGAAGTGATGCACGACGACATTCTCAGGCAGCCGAAGACAGAGTTCGTTCGAGGCGTGAGGGGACGCCGCATCGACGGCATCGGCAGACGTGGCAAGAACGTCTTGATCCGACTCGAAGGCGACCGCGTCATAGCCGTGAATCTCGGCATGACCGGCCGTCTGCTCCCCTTCCCGGCCCCCCCCAGAGGTGAGAGTCGACCCAGCCATCCCGCGGTGAGGTTCCGATTCGAGAGCGGAGCGCTCCTGGTTTTCGACGACACGCGTCGCTTCGGCACCGTCGAGGCGTTCACGGGCGACGAGTGGCGGACCCGCTCTGCGCGCCTCGGTCCTGAGCCGCTCGATGCGCGTTACCGGGCACGAAACCTCTTCGCGGCACTGCAGCGCTCGCGCGCGCCGGCTCGTTCCTGGCTGCTCGATCAGAAGAAAATTGCGGGCGTGGGGAACATCTATGCGAACGAGGCGCTCTACCTCGCTGGTGTGCATCCTCAGCGCGAGGCCCGGCACGTAAGCTGGCGAGAAGCCGTGGGACTCCATCGCGCGATCCGCCGCGTGCTGCGGGACGCGATTCGAGCGGGGGGAACGACGATTCGTGACTACCGGAATGCAGAAGGAGGGCGAGGCGAATACGCCCGTCGTCTCTGCGTGTATGGCCGGGACGGCGAACCATGCTTGAAGTGTCGGTCCCAGATCCGCCGAATCGTCTTCGCCAACCGCTCGGCGTTCTACTGCCCGACGTGCCAACCGAGACCGACACCGTGAGGGATCGCCCGCGTCCGCGCTTGGACCGTTCGATCTTCGCCCGGGTCGCTGTCGCGTGCCTCCTCTCGTTGCTCGCCCCTCGGTCGGCTGCCGCGCAGCTCTCTCCCGGCGAGCGACTGCCGGTACGGAAGGTCACGCTCGACAACGGAATGCGGCTCGTGATTCTGCCGCGCGCGGGCGCGCCGACCGTGTCGTTTGTCCTGCAGTACGGGGTGGGTGGCGTGAACGAGCGGCTGGGGACTACGGGGATCGCGCACCTACTTGAGCACATGCTCTTCAAGGGCACCACGACCGTCGGCACGAAGAACGTCGAAGCCGAACTCGAGCTCTTCCCGCTGATGGACGCAGCTCACGACACACTCGTGCGCGCCCGCGCGGCGGGCGACTCCGCGACCGTGGGTCGCCTCGACGACCGGATCGCCGCACTGGAGGACAGCGCCCGCGTCTTCGTCGAGGCCAGCGAGTTCGACCGCATCCTCACGCGCGCGGGCGCGCAGGGACTCAACGCCACGACCACCAATGGGTCCACAATCTACTTTGTGGAGCTGCCCTCGAACCGGACCGAACTGTGGTTCGCGCTCGAGGCCGACCGCGCGCTGAACCCGATCTTCCGGGAGTACTACTCCGAACGGGACGTGGTCACGGAGGAACGACGCATGCGCGTCGAGACGAGCCCGGGCGGGATGCTCCGCGAAGCACATCTGGCAACGGCGTTCACGATGCACCCTTACGGGGTCCCGGTGGTCGGCTACATGTCGGACCTGGAGGCGCTGAGCCGATCCGACGTCGAGACGTACTATCGGCGTTTTTATGGTCCGAACAACGCGGTCGTGGCCATCGTGGGCGACGTCGACCCGGATCAGGTCGAGCGCTGGGCACGGGACTACCTCGGCCCTATTCCGAGCGGGGAGACACCGGCTCCGGTCACCGCCGTCGAACCGAAGCAACTCGGTGAGCGGCGGGTGGTGGTCGAGTGGGACGCGGAACCCGCGCTTCGGATCGGCTGGCACGTGCCGGCCGGAGTCCACGACGACGCGCCGGCGCTAGCGATTCTCACTTCCGTGCTCACAGGCGGGCGCACTTCACGCCTGCATCGCCGTCTGGTCCTCGAGGACCAGATCGCGGGCAGCATCTTCTCCTCGCTCGGACCGGGCAGCCGGTATCCTCAGCTACTCCAGATCGACACGAGCCCGCTCGCACCTCACACCACGGAAGAGCTGGAGCGGGCGATCTACGACGAGATCGCGCGACTCGCTACCGAGGGACCCGAGCAGAACGAACTCGAACGGGTGAGAAACCAGATAGCGGCAGGGTCGATCCGGCGTATCCAATCGAACCTGGGGCTGGCGTTCCAACTCGCGGAATCGGTATCGCTCTTCGGGGACTGGACAGAGACGTTCCGTTTCTCCGAGCAGCTCCGAGCGGTCACGGCCGACGATGTTCGGCGGATGGCGCGACTGTACCTCACCAAGCAGAACCGCACGGTGGCGACCTTGGTCAAGAAGGAGGGCACATGAGCGCCGGGACGCGCTCCGCTCTGCTCGCGGTGGTGCTCCTCTCGTCCCAGTCGCCGACCGTCCACGCTCAACTCCCCATCGGTAAACGAGCCCTCGATCGTCTGGACTACCCAGCGATCGAGTTTCGTCCCCCGGTTCCCGACGAGTACGACGTCGACGGCGTTTCCGTGCTCATGCTCGAAGACCACGCTCTGCCCCTCGTCTCGGTCTACGCGCGCTTCCGGGGAGGCTATGGCCTGTTCGGACGCGAGTACTACGCGGCGGGGACCGCCCTGCCGTCACAGATCCGGTACGGTGGGACGCGGGCGCTATCGCCCGACTCGGTCGACAAGGCACTCGAGTACTACGCGATCCAGACATCGTTCGGCAGTGCCGGCGAGGCCATCTCGTCCACGATGAACACTCTGGTCGAACATCTGCCCGCGGCGATGGAGCTGTGGGGGACGATGCTGGCCGAGCCCGCGTTCGACTCCACTCAGGTCGAGATCTGGAGGGCGAGGCAACTCGAGAGCGTGCGGCGCCGTGGGGACAACCCCGGCCGGCTGGCATTCTCGGAGTTCAATCGGCTCCTGTACGGTGACCACCCGATCGGGTGGGAGATGGAGGCCGCCGATCTCTCTCCCCAACTTCTCTCCTCGCAGAGGCTCGGCGAGTTGCACCGACGGGTCGTGTGCCGTGACAACCTCGTGCTGGGGCTCACCGGAGACACCAGCTGGCGCGACTTTCGCCCTCTGCTCGAGGCGTTCGTCAGCGGCATTCCTGCCTGTGAGGGCACGCTTCCGCCGTCCCCAATCCCGGACATACGGGAAGAACCGGGCGTCTACCTGATCGAGAAGGAGCTCGAGCAAAGCGTGATCGTCATGGCGCACGCCACAGACGTGCACCTCGCAGACGACCCGTCCTACTACTCGGCGACGATCGGCAATTCGATTCTGGGTGGAGGCGGCTTCTCCAGCCGCATCCTGTCGCGCGTGCGCACCGAAGAGGGCTTTGCCTACTCGGCCTCCTCCCTCTGGACGATGCCGAGGCGGTACGATGGGCTGCTCGGGGCGATCACGCGCACGAGCCCCGAGAACACGATCCCCGCGATCGAGTTGATCCTCGAGACGATGGAAGGACTGCGCACGGCGCCACCGGAAGCCGGGGAGGTTCAGACCGCGATCGAGCGGATCGTGAACGGCTTCGTGTTCAACTTCGAGACCCCAGGACGCATCGTGTCCCGCACGATGTTCTACCTGGCTCAGGACCTCCCGCAGGATTGGCTAGAGCGGTACCTGAATGGCGTTCAGCGCGTGACTGCCGACGACGTTCACGACGCCTTCGCGAGGCACCTCCGGCCCGCCGAGATGATGATCCTCATCGTCGGTGACCCAGACCGAATCGGCCGAGAGGCGATCGCGGCACTCGGTCCCGTTACGGTACTCGACGTCGGCTAGCGCTAGCAGCGATCGGCAGAGGCTAGCAGTCCGCGGTGAGGTACAGCGGACTTCTCTAGGCCGAGCCCCAGTGTAGCGCCGCGATGCCGCCCGTCAGCAGCGTCCAACCCACATCGGTGAAACCGACCGTCTCGAAGAGTGTCCCCAATTCCTTCGGTCCTGGGAAATCCTTTACAGACTCGGGCAGGTAGGTATACGCCCAGGGGTGGCCCGAGACGATCCGCCCCACGACGGGAAGGATCCGGCGGAAGTAGAACAGGTAGCCGGCGCGCATGAGCGGGTTGGGAGGCACCGTGAACTCGAGAACCACGAGCCGCCGGCCCGGCTTCAGCACTCGACGCAGATCCGTGAGGCCCGCGCTAAGGTCGGAGAGGTTGCGGACGCCGAAGCCGACTGTGGCACCCTCGAAAGTGTCGTCCGGAAACGGGAGTCGGAGCGAGTCGCCGCACACGGCGTCGATCGCTTCGCGCTGGATCTTCGTAGCGCCCTGGACCAGCATCGGCTGCGCGAAGTCCGACGCGGCGACGCGGCCTTGGAATCCGGTCCGACGGGCGAGCTCGAGAGCGAGATCGAACGTGCCCGAACATGCGTCGAGGTAGACCCCGTCCGGCGAATCCTCCCAACCGAGCCGGTCCAGCGCCTTGCTCCGCCAGGACCGGTCGATATTGAGACTCAGGACGTGGTTCAACAGGTCGTACCGCGGCGCGATCTCGGAGAAGAGCGTCTGGACCTGCCTGTGTCGCTCAGGGCCTCGCTTGGGCGCGGCGGACGGGACGGATGGCATGACAGCGAGGGACGCGACGGCTTAGATTCGGAGGCCCGATTTCGACACGAGCCGAAGTCGAAGGAGGGCGGAAGTTACGGGAAGCGGTACGGGGCCTCAACGCCCGGAGCCGCCGGCGCGTGGCTCACTCACCCACGGCAGGACACGGATCCTCTGGGCGCCCTCGATTACGCACAGATCGATGATCGCGAGCTGGCCACGCTCGCGGCCGGTGGTCGCGAACCCGCGTTCCGCGAGTTGCTCTCCCGGTACGAGCGCCCGGTGTTCTCGCTCATCTACCGAATGGTGAGGGACCGAGCGCTGGCGGAGGACCTGGCGCAGGAAGCGTTCATTCGTGCGTTCAACGCGATCGGCACGTACAAAACCAGCTACAAGTTCAGCAACTGGATCTTCAAGATCGCGAACAACCACACCATCGATTACCTGCGCAAGCGAAAGCTCGATACAATCTCGATCCACGGATCGCCGCACGCGACGACCGCGGACGAAGTCTCGCGGTCGCAGTTGGTGCTCGAATCGAAGGACGAAAACCCTCAGGAATTCGTCGAGAACCGAGAGCTTGGTGGGCAGATCGAAGAGGCGATCGGAGAGCTCCGCGAGGAGTACCGTACCGTGATTCAGTTGCGCCATGTCGAGGGGTACGCCTACGACGAGATTGCGGACATCATGGAGCTCCCGCTGGGAACGGTGAAGACCTATCTGCATCGCGCCCGCTCCGAGCTCAAGAAACGTCTGTCTCATCTGGTTACGTGACGGATGACACATGTGCCGAAAAGACCCGTGCGAAGCACCTTCCCGGGCCCCGGTCACGCGTGGGCCGAGACACCGTTTATTGTGAAACTTCGTGAATCGCGGGCCCGTAAGGGCAGCCGAGGGATTCGCAACAGAGTCGAGACCGCATGACTGGTATGTCCAACGAGCATTTGAGCGCCGAAATTCTGCAGGCGTTCCTCGAGGGCGACCTCCCCGGGGGGGAGGACGCCTCGGTCGAGGAGCACCTCGGATCGTGCGCGCGTTGCTCGTCGGAACTCGAAGTCTGGCGCTCTCTGTTCTCCGAGCTGAGTAGCCTTCCTTCAGTGCGCCCGCATGAGGGCTTCCAGGATCGGGTCATGGCGGACGTTCGGATTCCGGGACCGCTACCGCTCGCCGCGCGCATCCGGAACCGGATCGCTGTACTCGTCCCGGGTCGGGCCGATGGCCACATTTCGGCCGACCGACTGCAGGGGATGCTCGAGGGCCTCGTGCCGGCCAGGCAGGTCGCGCGGATGGAGACCCACTTGAGTTCGTGCGGGCAGTGCGCGAAGCAGGCCGATGCCTGGCGCTCGGTATTCGCGACGCTCGATCGCCTGCCGCGCCTCGAGCCCGGTGACCAGTTCGCCAGTCGGGTCATGGCCGGCCTGCGTATGCCCGCGGCTATTGCGGCATCGGTACCTGTGCCGGCGTGGCAGAAGGCGGTCGCGTGGGCCGGGAAGCTCGTACCCCAGACGAGAAATGCTTGGGCGGCGATCTCGGGAGTCGCGGTCGCGCCTGCCGTCACCGCCGGGCTGGTCTTCTCCGCTTTGGTCTCGCACCCGACTCTCACGCCGGGCTCGCTCGCCTCGTACGCGTGGTGGCAGTTCAGCGATGCCGCCTCGGCTGGATGGGCCACGCTCTCCGCGTTCGCTGCGGAGATTGCCCAAGCGTCGGGAGCTCTCTCGCTTTTGGATGGACTCGCCGCGGCACCGCTGGTGGTGGCCGCAGGCGTTCTCCTATACGCAGCCGCGTGTGCGTTCGCGCTACGCGTGCTCTACAAACACGTTCTTGCTACGCATCCCTTGGATGGACGATATGCTCAAGCTTCTGTTTCGTAGCACTCTGACGGCCTTCGGCCTCGCCTTGCTGGTCGCACCGTCGGCGGTCGAGGCGCAGCTCCGCGATGTCGTATCGAAGGAGGTCGCAGTCGGTCGGTCGGAAGCCGCACTCCGACTCGAATTCTCCGACGACGGCACGCTCGAGATCGCTTTCGAGGACGGTGTGGTCCTGATCGATGGAGTCGTCGTCGGCATGTTCGAGCCGGGCGACGATCTGGAGGCCGCATGGCGGTCCCTGCTTGGCCAGGCCGTGTCCTTGGACGACGGCGAGCTCGCAGTCATGCTCTCAGACTGGTCGGTCCCCGCTGAGTTGGCGGGGGAGTTGGCCGACTTGGCACAGGAAGTCGACCGCGCGTTGGAAGACGCGCTGTCCGCGTTCGATGTCGCGGTCAGCAGCAACCCAACGACGGTGCCGGCGACGATCACAGGCACGCCTGGGTCCCTGCTTTCGCTGTTTCTCAACGCGACGGGCGAGCTCGGCTTGCTGGGGGAGGCGCTTGCGGGTTTGCGAGGCGAATTCGTCATTCATGTCGATGAGGACGTCGTCGTGCCCGCTGGCACGACCGTAGACGGCACGCTCGTGGTGATCCAGGGCGACGTGAGCATCGGGGGCGAAGTCGACGGCGACGTCATCGTGGTGGATGGCACGCTGGAGCTGCTCGAAGAGAGCCGAGTCCGCGGAGAGGTTCGCCTTGCCGACGCCCGCCTACTTCGCAATCTCGGCATCGTGGAAGAGGGTCTAGTCGATCTGCTCGACGAAGAGCGTGACCTCGAGGCCGAGATCCGGAACCGGATCCGCGAGGAATTGCAGGACGAGTTTCGGAGTCAGCTGCGCCGGGAACTGCGCGACGTGACCCGTCTGGAGTTCAGTGATGACGACGATGGCTTCTCGCTCATGGCCCCATTTCGTTCGGTCTTCCGAGGCGTCGGTGAGCTCATCAAGAACCTGATCAGCATCTTGGTGCTGGGCCTTCTCGGGGCGGGCGCGGTCGCTTTCGCGGGCACCAACGTGGACGCGATCGCCGAGACCGCTCGACGCTCTCCCGGCCGTTCGGCGATAGTCGGTTTGGCAGGCACGCTCCTGCTGATTCCCGTGTGGCTTCTCGGAACCGTCGCGCTCCTGGTCTCGATCATCGGGATTCCGGTAGCGGTCGCGTGGCTACCACTCTTTCCGCTGGCCGCTTGCGCAGCGGGCGTGATGGGGTACGTCGTGGTCGCCCGCAATACCGGCGAGTGGCTTGCCGACAGCGAATACCCGTGGACCGGCTGGATTCGGAAGTCGAACCCGATCTACACGATCTTCGGTGGGCTTTTTGCACTGATGTTCGCCTTCATGGCGGCCAACGTGATCTCGATCGCGCCGTTCCTCGGCTTCCTCACCGGACTACTCGTATTCGCGGGATCGGTGATCACCTTCTTCGCCGTCCAGATCGGATTCGGAGCAGTCCTGCTCACTCGGGCGGGTCGGCGCCGGGAGTGGTCGTCCGCGTATGACGCGGATGCCGCGTGGGAAGCCGCGATGGAGGTGGATGTCGACGTGGATGCCGACGCCACGGCTGACCAGGTAGCGGAGGGTTCCGACGATGCGTAAGGCCTTCTACATCGGTGCCGTAGCCGCAGCCGTGGCCCCGGGGCTCCTCGCGGGCCAGAGTTGGCGCACCCTGACGACGTCACACATGATCGAGGACAATGACGAAATACGGGTCTTCGTGGAGTACGCCGCAGGTCGCCTCAAGGTGAGAGCAGCGGATGGGAACGTGCTGTACCGCATGAATCTGCGCTACGACGAAGAGATGTTCGAGCCGGTTTCGGACTTCTCGGGGAATCGCCTGCGACTCGGGGTGGAGTCGATCGGGCGTGGCTTCAACATCGGTCGTCGGAAGCAGAGTGGTGAGCTCGATCTCGAGTTCGCGCGGGGGATTCCGATGGACATGGATCTCGAGTACGGAGCGGTACGAGCTGACATCGACCTCGGCGGGCTGGCGTTGACGGACCTCGATCTGAGCACGGGAGCCTCGCAGTCGACGATCGATATCTCGGAGCCCAACTCGGTACGCATGTCGACGGCGCGCTTCGAGATCGGCGCGGCCGAGTTTGAGGCTCGGCATCTCGGCAATCTCAACGCCGAACGCATCGAGATCGACGCCGGCGTGGGCCAAGTCACGCTCTGGTTCAACGGCCGCTGGCAGCGTGATGCGAGGGTCTCGATCGACATGGGCCTGGGGGCGCTCGAGCTCCGGATCCCGGAAGGGCTGGGTGTGCGGCTCAGAAAGGACGGCTTCCTCGTGTCCCTGGATTCCGAAGGCATGGTCAAGCGGGGCGATGCGTACTACTCGCTCGACTGGGAAGACGCGGAGCGGAAGGTGACGATCGACCTGCACGCCGCGTTCGGCAGCGTCAAGGTTGTGTGGATTCGCTGAGTGACACGGTTCGTTAGGAGGACACCATGATTGGCACGCTACTGACATTCTTCGCAGTGGGCCTCGTGACCCTGCTCGTCGCCGGGGTCGTGCTATCGATCGTCGGCACGCTGTTCTCGCTGACCTTCGGCCTCGCGTTCTTCTTGCTCTTCAAGGTCGCGCCGGTCCTCTTGGTGGGTTGGATCGCCGTGAAGATCTTCGAGAAGATGACCGGTGGAGGCTCGTTGTCCGCAGCCGACCGGAAGTGGCTAGGCGAATAGCCGGGGGTCTAGGCTTCCGCCAAAGCCTCTAGGCGTTTTTCGACGGCGTCCTTCACCGCAATGAGCGCCACGGCCGCTGCCGATTCCGGTGCGGAAAGGACCGTGGGCGCTCCGTCGTCCCCGGCCATGCGCACCGCCGGATCTAGCGGCACGCGTCCGAGGAACGAGAGCTTCATCTCCTTCGCCAGCGCCTCTCCCCCGCCCGAGCCGAAGACATCGATGATCTCTTCGCAGTGCGGGCACGCGAGCCCACTCATGTTCTCGACCACGCCGAGCACGCGGGTATTCACTCGCTCGAACATCTTCACGCCGCGCCGCACGTCGCCGGTGGAGACATCCTGCGGCGTCGTCACCATCACCGCGCCAGCCAAGTCGATCGTCTGCACCAGGGAGAGCTGAGCGTCCCCGGTGCCCGGAGGCATGTCGATCACCAGTAGGTCGAGCGGACCCCAATCGACCTGCTCCAAGAACTGCTTGAGGATGCCGGAGACGAGGGGTCCACGCATGATCGCCGGCTGCTCCTTGTCGAGAAGAAAGCCGAGACTCATGAGCTTCACTCCATGGGCTTCGAGCGGTTCGATGAGCTCCTGGCCTTTCTCGCCGCTCACGGACGGACGCCGATCCACACCGAACATCAGGGGGATATTCGGGCCGTAGATGTCCGCATCCAAGAGCCCGACCATACGGCCCGCGCACGCAAACGCCGCGGCGAGGTTCGCGGCGACCATGGACTTGCCGACGCCACCCTTCCCCGAGCTCACGGCGATCACCTGCTTCACGCTCGTGAGGATGCCTGGCTTGGGCGTCGGGGCTGGGACCGTTCCAGGCTTTAGCCCGCCCTGCCTCCCTTCGCCACCGGACACAGCCATTTGGGGAAGCTGCACGTTCACTTTGACGTCGGTAACGCCTCCGACCCCCTCGGTCGCCGCGCGGGCCTCCTTGACCAGCTCCCCCGAGTCCTCCGGCCGTAGCAGAAACTGATAGCGCACGACACCGTCGTCGCCCACCTCGAGGTTCTGTACGTGTCCGCCAGCAATGAGGTCGCGCCCACTCCCCGGGTGCTTGATACGGGAGAGGGCGGTCATGACCGAGCGACGCAACTCGTCTGAATTCATGTCCACTTTCTTGGTTCGGCCAGCCGGACGGACGGGCTCCTCTCAATGGGCCGCAGCCGCGACACAGGCGCGGAGCGCGGAAAAACGTAGCCCAAAACCGGAAGAAAGGTACCGGTGGACCAAATCTCGAAAGCTATTCCGCCACGATCGCTTTGCAGGCCAACGACCCGCAGGAGCGGCGGGCGGGGCTCGTGAATATCCCACGCGTGCGGATCAACTTCTTCGGTGCTCAGAGCGGCCGGGAGCGGTTGCGTGAGGGTATGGGCAAGGTGAACTTCTTCGGGTGATCTGACCGAGACGGGCAGGTCTGGGGGGCGGGAGAACGATGCGGTTCCCCCGCCCCCTTTTTTCGTCCACACATCCCGCTGACCCGCCAACTTCCGCGCTGCGCCATGAACGGCATCCCCACGCTTCCGCCTCCGTCGAACGAACCGGTTCTCTCTTACGCACCCGGCACTAGCGAGCGCGCCGAGTTAAAGGCCGAACTCGAGGCGCAAGCGAGTGAAGTGATCGAGGTCCCCCTCATCATCGGGGGCGAGGAGATACGCACCGGGAATACCTTCGACCTAGTGATGCCACACTCGCGTGGTCACGTCATCGCCCGCGCGCACGAGGCTGGTCCCAAAGAGATCGACCGAGCGGTCGCGGCCGCTCTGGACGCGCACGCCGACTGGTCGACGACTCGCTGGGAGGACCGCGCTGCGATCTTCCTGCGTGCCGCCGAGCTGCTCGCTGGGCCATGGCGCCAGAAGCTGAACGCCGCGACGATGCTGGGCCAGAGCAAGACCGCCTTCCAGGCCGAGATCGATTCCGCGTGCGAGATCATCGACTTCTTCCGCATCGGGACGCACTTCGCCCAGCAGATCTATTCGATGCAGCCGATGTCCGACAAGGGGACGTGGAACCGCTCCGAGTATCGGGCGCTTGAGGGCTTCGTATATGCGGTGACGCCGTTCAACTTCACGGCGATCGGAGCCAACCTCTCCGGTACGCCGGCGATGATGGGCAACACCGTCGTCTGGAAACCCGGCCACACCGCGATCCTCTCCAACTACTACGTCATGAGGCTGTTCGAGGAGGCCGGCTTGCCGCCCGGTGTGATCAATTTCATTGCCGGTGACGCGGCCCAGATCACGAGCAATCTACTCTCCCGTCCCGAGTTCGCCGGTGTACACTTCACCGGCTCGACGCGCGTCTTCAACAGCTTCTGGAAGACGATCGGCGACAGCATGGGGACGTACAAGAGTTATCCGCGCATCGTTGGCGAGACCGGTGGGAAGGACTTCATCGTCGTGCATCCCAGCGGCGACTCAGCCGCGGTGAAGACAGCGATAGTCCGCGGCGCGTTCGAGTACCAGGGACAAAAATGCAGCGCGGCGTCTCGGGCATACATCCCTGCAACCATGTGGGCGGAGCTCGAGGGCCCGCTGATAGAGGAGACCGCGGCGCTGACCATGGGCGATCCACGCGACTTCACCAACTTCGTGAACGCGGTCATCGATCAGAGGGCGTTTGAGAAAATCCGGGGCTACATCGAAGAGGCCCAGGGGTCCGACGATGCGGATGTCATCGTGGGGGGCGAGTGCGACGACTCCGAAGGCTGGTTCATCCGGCCCACGATCATCGTCGCCAAGAATCCCGACTACACGTCGATGTGCGATGAGATCTTCGGGCCGGTAATCACGATCTACGTGTATGACGACGCGGATTGGTCGGAGACGCTGAAGGTCGTGGACAGCACCTCTCCGTACGCGCTGACCGGCGCCGTGTTCGCCAGAGATCGTCATGCCATCCGGGAGGCGATGGAGGTGCTTCGCCACTCGGCCGGGAACTTCTACATCAACGACAAGCCGAGCGGCGCCGTCGTGGGCCAGCAGCCGTTCGGCGGCGCGCGAGCATCCGGGACGAACGACAAAGCGGGCTCGATGTTGAATCTGCTACGCTGGGTGAGTGCGCGCTCGATCAAGGAGACCTTCGTGCCGCCCACCGACTACACCTATCCCTTCATGGGCGGCAAGTAGGAAGATGAAGGGGGGGCCCTACGAGCCCACACGCAGCGCCTGATCGAAGTCGGCGATCAGATCTTCGACGTTCTCAATCCCGACGCTGATGCGGACGAAGCCCTCGGGGATCCCCAGGGCCTCGCGCTCTCCCGGACTCAGCCCGACGTGGGACGTGTGGCGCGGTTGTGAGACCAACGTCTCCACGCCTCCCAAGCTGGGCGCGGCGAGCGCCACCTTCAGCCCGCCCATGAAACGATCTGCGGCATCCCCACCCCCCGCTAGCACGATGCTCACCATGCCTCCGAATCCGTTCATCAACTCGGCGGCGATCGCATGGTCGGGGTGGCTGGCCAAACCAGGGTAGATCGTCGTCACGACCTGTTCCTGTGTTACGAACCACTCTGCGATCGCGGCGGCGTTCGCGTTGTGCCGGGCGACACGCACGTCGAGCGTTCGCATGCCCCTGTCCAACAGCCACGCCGCATTGGGGTCCAGCGCCGGGCCGTACAGACGCGAGAGCCGCGTGACTTCCTCCACCAAGTCGCTGGCGCCGGCGACCGCCCCGGCGATCAGGTCAGAGTGACCCCCGAGATACTTCGTAGCGCTGTGGATGACCACGTCGATGCCCACTTCGATACCACGGAAGTTCACCGGCGAAGCGAACGTGGCGTCGCATGTGACGGTAATTCCATGTTCGCGCGCGAGTGCCACGATCGGCCTCGGATCGAAGAAACGCAGGCTGGGGTTGGTCGGCAATTCGAGGTGAAAGACCCGCGTGTTCGGCTGCACCGCGTCCCGCCACTCGTCGAGCGACTCCGGACTGACGAAGGTCGTCTTGACCCCCCGCCGTGGAAGCTCGTCCCCGAGCAACGCCTGCGTGGCACCGTACAGGTACGACGACGCCACGATGTGGTCACCTGCTTCGACGAGCGCGAGAAACGTCATCGCGGTCGCACCCATGCCGCTTCCGAGGGCCACCGCGGCCTCGGTACCCTCCAGCGCCGCGATCTTGCGCCCAACCATGAGTTGGTTGGGGTTCCCGTGCCGGCCATAAAGTAGCTCGCCATCGTCGGGCGTGGCCCAGTGGAACGTCGCGCTCTGCACGATGGGCGGTACCACAGGTTGCCCAGGGCGCTTCTCGTATCCGCCGCCGTGGATACCGAGCGTCGCAGGTCCGGGGGTGCGAGCCGGCTTCTGTTCGTCGGACATGGTGCCTCCCTAGGTCGAGGCCACGCAGATGCGCGCCTACAAGAGATGCTGAACTAGCCGGCTGAGCGCATGGTACCGGCCCGAAACAGGACTCCGAAACGCGACGCGACGCTCGACCAGCTGGTCGAGTGCTGAGCGCGCGTCCTCTTCCGGGTAGACGTCGGTCAACTCCTCCGTCGTAACGAGCCCGTGTTGTTCGAGCGTCCGCCAGCTGGCCGCCTCGGCCGGCCCCGGGGCACCGAGCAACTCGAAACTGCCCGCCTCGGTTTCGCCGACCGCGATCAGACTCTGGCGCTCCAACACGACCTGGATCTGGTCCCGATGTGGCTCGCGTATTCCACAGAACACGAAGAACGCCTGGTGTATGCCATCGTCGTGATACCGCTGCAGAAGCTTTGCGACGACCTCGTCCGCGCACGAGTAGTCGAGAATCGTCACCTCGGATAGATCGATGAGGGAGAGCGACCGCTCCCCCGCACCACTCAGTTGCGTCTCGATCGCCATGCGCACCGCGCGACCCGTGGGGCGGGTGACCAGGTGCGAGTAGAGCGATGTGACCGTCTTCTGGACCAGGCTGCCGACGTCGATCGCGATGAGATCCGGAGGGACGTCGCTCATGCGTCGACCCGCGCGGGAAGGATGATGCTGATCTGAGCGCCAGGAAACGGTTCGAGCGTATCGATGAGCGGCGGCGAGTCGTCCCATTCCGGGACTTGACCGATGCGCGCGGTGCCGCTCCGGATCGTAATCGCGCCGTTCCAGCGCTGCACTTGACGACGAATCTGTTGGATTCCTTGCCCGCGGCCGGAGTCCGGAAAGCGAGTAAGTCCATGAAGGAACGCAGCCTCGAGCGCGGTCGTATCACCCCACCTGTCTCCGTATCGCGCCGCGTGCTCGTCAGTGAGAGAACCGCGGAAGCCGCGGCCGAGGTCCATGACGGAGATCACCACGACGTACCGCCCGAGCCGCCGCGCCCAGTTGTACGCTTGCGCGGCGACCCACCCCGGGGCGTCCGCGTGCTCGATAATGTTCTGACACACCTCCGAGAGGATGACCGAGAACGGCACGACCGCTGTCGCCGGGTAGTGGAGTTTCGACGCGAGCACAGCGCCGGCCCCGCTCTGCACTCGGTCGATGACCTTGTGCACGTCCGCATTCCCCTCGATGGGGGTGATCTCGAGCAGGACGTCCGAGGGAAGCGAACCACGACGCGGCGCATGTCCATCGAGCTCGAAGATTCCCTGAGCCTCCCGAAAGAAGCCCATCCGACTGAGGTAACCGAGCACGTCGACGCTCTCGGGCAACTCCAAACGCGGCAGCGCGCCCTGGCGGTCTCTTGCGACCGTCCCCGCCGCCAGGAGGGCCACCATGCCGTTCGGGTCGACCCAGCGCACGTGACGGGCGTCGAAGAGCGATCGCTCCTCGCGCATCGACGTGACGGCGTCGAGCAGGTCGTCGACCGTCTGGTGGTCCAGCGATCCTGGCACTGGGACTACCTTCACTCACCCCCCTCCACGTGTGAGAGTCTCCCCACCAGGTGTCGGAACAGCCCCCGCGCGCCCCGGTGATCTACGTTTCGCCCGGCTAGCCGGTTCGCATGGGTCATCGCGCTCTCGAGGTCGTCTCCTCCCAGCATCCGAGCGAAAGCCGTCGCACCCCAGACGTCCCCGCAACCCGTGGGATCTCCGATTCTGGGGAGGCCGAGAAGCCCGACCTTGCCGCTGTGCACGCCGGTCGACACAGCGACCCGTTTGTCCTGCCGCCAGAGCTTCGGGTCGGAAACGAAGTCGGCGGAAGACACGAACGCGGCGCCCCGATGCCCGAGCGTCACGGTGATGAGCCGCAGGCCGGGGCCAAGCGCCCCGGCGGCGAACGCCCAAGGGTCACCCTGAGCACCGAGCAGCTCGAATTCGTCCTCGTTCATCTGGACCGCGTCGAAGCACCGCAGCCACGCTTCCCAAGCCTGGAGAGTCCGAGGCACTCGCACGCCATGCTGGGTCATGTGGAGGAAAAGCGAGTGAAGATCGGCGTACGTCGGCCCACGGTACCCCACGCGCAATGCTTGTGCGGTGTCCAAGTCCATCTCGAAGCCCGAGATGAAGTTCACGTAGAGCGCGTCACACAGCTCGACCACCGGCGCCAGCTCCGGCCAGGTCCAGGGTGGCACCCCTCCCGTGAGCCGTTCCATGCGCCGCGCATCGTCCTCGTATCGCAGTTCGACCCGGTTGTTCGGCTCGGGCACCACGATGATCCCCGAGTCATCGACGCCCGGAATGCTCCGGAGGAAGCGGCGGCCGTCCTCGGCGAGGTCACGACCCAACTTGAGGATCGGGAGCAGTCGCCATCCGCTGGGAATCGAAGCACTGAGCGCGCCGAGCGCGTACCCGATGCCACCCCATTCCTCGATCGGCTCGGAACGGCCATCACGGTCCCAGATCCGATCCCAGACCAGCGATCCGATTACGCCGAGCACGCGCGGCTGCGTCACGCTTCTAGACCCTCCGTGATGAAGATGCCGGCGGCACCGATCACACCGGCGGTTTCCGGGAGCTCCCCCGGCACGATCTCGCACGCGTCGACCGCGGACTTGAAGGCCCGACGGCGTACCTCGGAGCGCAACGGTACGAACAGGTGGTCGCCCGCACGTGTGACGCCTCCAACGATGACGACGATCTCCGGGTTGAGCGTGTTCACGATATTGGCGATGCCGGCTCCGAGAATCTTGGCGGTCTCGAGCATCACTTCGTGAGCGTACTCATCGCCTAGCACGAGGGCCTCGTACACGGTCACGGCCGTGATTCGTTCGAGGTCATTCTCCACCAGCTCCGACAACACTGACTCGTAGCCGGCCTCTAGGCCTTCCCGCGCACGCGCGGCGATGTTCGGGCCGGACGCATACGCCTCCAGGCATCCGTAGTTACCACACGCACAGCGCCGCCCGTTGAGATCGATCGTCGTGTGGCCGATCTCACCCGCGCTCCCCGAGGCGCCGCGCACGATACGGCCACCGAGCATCACCCCGCCGCCGATCCCTGTGCCCAGCGTGACGCCCACGAGAGAGTCGACGCCCCGCCCTGCCCCTTGCCACCATTCGCCATAAGTGGCGCAGTTGGCGTCGTTGTCGAGCGTGGCCGGCAAACCGAGTGCATGCGCGATGCGGTCGCGGATGGGATAGTCGGTCCACCCGAGGTTTGGCGTCGCGATCACGATCCCCGCATCGAGGTCGAGGGGGCCCGGGCAACCGATCCCGACGCCGACGATATCGTCGCGCGAACCGCCGTGGCCGTCGAGGACTTCCGCGATCGCGTCTCCGGCCATGCGCTTGATATCCGCCACTGCAGCGTCCGCACCGCGCTCGGGCTCGGTGGCACGAGAGCGCAAAGCCACCGGATCGCCTCCCCCGACCGGGACAAGACCCACAACAAGGTTGGTGCCCCCGATGTCGACGCCGACGACCCAGCGGCCGCTCACGCGGTCGTCTCAGGGTCGATGCGCACGTCCACCTCGACGGCCTCGGTTTCTGCCAGACCGCTCGGCGCACGCGTCTCCCGATGTCTACGAATACGGTCGCGGATGTCCCGGTTCGCCTCTGTCGCCGCTGGGTCCTTATAGGGGCGCTCGTGGTGCAGGTGCACACAAACCGCTCGGTGCCGAATCTGCTTGCCGCGGACGCCGGCGTTCTCGAGCCGCTCGCCCACGGCCCGGTCGAGACCACCCCACCCCATGTCCAGGTCGAAACCGTTGACGCTCACGAGGTGTTCCTTCCAAGTCGAGGCACTGTGTCCGTTCCAGGTCGGTCGTGTCGGCGTGATGGCGTCGAGTGCGCGAGCGAGCATGAGGCTCCTGGTGAGCCGCAAGGCTCGACGCCCCGGACGGTATCCCTTCCTCCGGAGCCACGACACATCGAAGACGTCTCCGGTGTCGATGGCCGTCTCGTTCACCGCCCGTGTCACCGACTCCGGAAGCTTCAGGTACCCACCTGACAGGAATCGGTCCGGTTCTGCAAGGCGGACGTGTGTGGCCACGAAGTCGTCTCTGGGAACGCAGTCGCCGTCGCTGAAGATCAGGTACGCGCCGTAGGCGGCAACGATCGCGCGATTGAGCGCCTCGGTCTTCCGGAATCCCCGGTCTGCGTGCCAGACATGGCGCACTTCGAGTCCCTGGTCGGCGGCCCGTCGCACGACGCTCGCCGTCTCCGGCCCCGAACCATCGTCGGCGACGACCACTTCGAAGTCCGAGAGGGTCTGGCGTGCGTATCCGCGCAAGGCCAGCGCCAAGGGGCGCGGCTGTTCGTACGTCGAGAGGACGACCGAGACCCGCTCGTTCAATCGTCACCCAGGTGCAGCACGGCGAGAAAGGCCTCCTGAGGGATCTCCACGGTCCCGACCAACTTCATGCGCTTCTTTCCCTCTTTTTGTCGTTCAAGCAGCTTGCGCTTACGGGTGATGTCACCGCCGTAGCACTTGGCGGTCACGTTCTTCCTGAGCGCCTTCACGCTTGCGCGGGCGATGACGTTGTTGCCGATGGCCGCCTGGAGCGTGACCGCAAACTGCTGCCGCGGGATCAGTTTCTTGAGCTTCCGCACCAGGTCACGGCCATACAGGAAGGCCTTGTCTTCGTGGATGATCACGCTGAACGCGTCCACCGGATCGCCGTTCACCAGAATGTCCAGGCGGACGAGCTTGTCCGGCCGCATCTCGATGAACTCGTAGTCGAGCCCAGCATAGCCACGCGTACCGCTCTTGAGGCGGTCATAGAAGTCGAGCACGATCTCGGAGAGTGGTAACTCGAAGTCCAATTCGACGCGCTGGGGATCCAGATAGTTCATGCCTTTGAAGGTTCCCCTGCGCTCGTGGCAGAGCTTCTGCACGTTCCCGATGTACTCGGACGGGCAGAGGATACGCGCCCGCACGATGGGTTCGGCGATCGACTCGATTCGCCCGGGGTCGGGGAGCGCGGTCGGGCTCTCGACGTGCAAGTCCGAGCCGTCGGTCAACGTTACGTAGTATTTCACGTTCGGAACCGTCGTGATGAGCTCGACGCCGAACTCTCGATCGAGGCGTTCCTGAACGATCTCCATGTGGAGTAGCCCGAGAAACCCGCACCGGAAGCCGAAGCCGAGCGCGATCGACGTCTCCGGTTCGTAGTGCAGGGACGCGTCGTTGAGTCGGAGGCGCTCCAGCGCGTCACGTAGGTCCTCGTAGTCGTCCGTGTCCGTCGGGTATAGGCCTGCGAACACCATTGGACGGGCTTCCTTGTACCCCTGCAGGAGCTCGTCCGCGCGGTTCTCAGCATCGAGGATCGTGTCTCCTACCTTGGTATGGGCGACCGCTCTGATCGTGGCGACGACATACCCCACCTGCCCTGGCGTGAGCTCCGGACGGGGCACGCGGCCCAGGCGTAGGCTCCCGACCTCGGTGACTTCGTACTTCGCATCGACGGTGCCGAACGTGATCTTCGTTCCGGCCTTGATGGTGCCGTCCACGACCCGAATCGAGGGTACCGCTCCGAGGTACTTGTCGTAATACGAGTCGAAGATGAGTGCACGCAGCGGCGCATTCTTGTCACCCTCGGGCGCGGGCACTCGTTCGATGACCGCCTCGAGGATCTCGTCGATGCCGATGCCTTCCTTCGCGCTCGCCATGAGCACGGAGGCAGCGTCGACGCCCAGCAGGTCGACGACTTCGTCCCGCCGTCGCTCGGGTTCCGCCCCCGGCAGGTCGATCTTGTTGATGACCGGGATGATCTCCAGGTCGGCTTCGAGCGCCAGAAAGAGGTTCGAGAGCGTCTGGGCCTGTACACCCTGGGTCGCGTCGACGACGAGGATCGCCCCTTCGCAGGCCGCCAGCGAGCGCGACACCTCGTACGTGAAGTCCACGTGCCCCGGCGTGTCGATGAGGTTCAGCTCATACTCCTCCCCGTCCCCGGCCTGATACGCCATGCGGACCGCGTGCAGCTTGATCGTGATCCCACGCTCGCGCTCGAGCTCGTTGTCGTCGAGCACCTGCGCTCGCATCTGCCGGGGGCTGAGCGTCTGAGTGCTTTCCAGGAGCCGGTCGGCCAACGTCGATTTGCCGTGGTCGATGTGCGCCACGATGCAAAAGTTGCGGATCCGATCTGTGTCCAAGAATCAGCGCGTTTGTAAGAGGCACGAAGGCTGGAGCGAGCCAAAGTTAATCGTGCGCCGAGAGGTCCCGAAGTCCTGGGCGCATGGCTGCTCTTGGCATCAAGAACGGCAAGAAGTGCACGATCTCGAGCAAATTTTGCCTAGCTCTCGCCGGAGACGCCCTGAACTCTAGCGATTCCGGAGTCGGCACGGATCTCGCAGCGCGCCCTCGAGTGGAGTCCTACAACCCATCTCCACCGGCCGACCTCCGAACGTGAGCGGTGCGTCAGGAGATCTCCCTTGACCCGGAGCTCCCTTGCACACCGAGAATCCGCAGTCGCTCGCACCCGTCGGCGCTCGTCCGTCGCGCATCGTTCTCTGGCTACAACGCATCATTCTCTGGCTGCATATGCATAAGGAGTAGCTCATGAAGCTTCCCTGGCTGGCACCCGTTGCTGCGGGATGCCTTCTCTTCGCCGGATGTGAAATCCCCACCGAGCCTCCGATTCTGGAGCAGCGGTGGATCATCCCGATCGAAGAGACGACTTTGTCGGTCGAGCAATTGCTGCCCGCGGGTGTCGCGGTAAGCGGCAGTAACTTCAGTGTGAGCATCGACCCGTTCGTTACGAACCAAACGCTGGCCAGTAGTTGCGCCGGCTGCGTGGCTTTGAATGGCCTCACGGTGCCTGCCCCCCCGTTCACGACTTCCTTCAGCGCGAGTGAGGACCTGCCGGCCGGCGTCACGGCCGCCATGATCTCGAGCGCGTCGATTGAGATCCAGATCGCAAACGGCTTCTCTTTCGATCCGATCGCGGGTGGCGGCACGCTCACGGTCACGATCTCCGACGGGCAGGGCGGCGCCGAGCTCGGCCAAGTCGTCATCGACGGCGCCACAGAGGCGATGACCGCAGGCGGCACCCTGACGAGAACGATCTCGATCGCATCGAAGAGCATTGGCACGACGTTCTTCGCCTCCGTGGACGTCGTCTCCAAGGGGGGGCAGGTATCCCTGATCGATACCAGCGACCAGATCACCGTTACAGCGACCACGACATCTCTGCTCGTCAGCTCGGCGACCGTGAACGTCACGGGCCAATCGGTCGAATTCGACGCCGAGCCACTGGACGTCGAGGACATCGACAGCCAACTGATCGACCGAATCCAGGAGGCCTCGCTCGTACTGGATATCGTGAACCCGTTCGGCATTTCGGTTTCCGCGACGATCGTCATCGGTCCCACGTCGAAGACCCTCTCGATCGATGCCAGCGCTGCGTCCAGCACAAGCATCACCTACACGAACGATGAACTGCGGATGTGGCTCGGCCAGCCCGACATCACCTTCTCGGGATCGGGAACCGCGAGCGGTGGATCGATCACGGTGACCCCGGGCCAGGAAATGACCATCCAGGTCACGCTCGACGCAACCATCCGAATCGGTTAGGAGAGAAACCATGCGCACGAACAGATTTTTCGCTTCGATCGCCTTGGCGGCTCTCGCCGCCGGGGGACTCATGCCAGTACCGGCAGCGGCCCAACTCGCCAACGCAAGCGCGTCGACGCTCGGCCTGTCCGGCAACAATACCGCCACGGTACGCGGCTTCGGCGCGATCAGCGTCAATCCCGCGGGGCTTGCCATGCCCGGGTCGGGGTTCAGCCTCACGTTCCCCCTCCTGTCGCTCCAGCTTCGGTCCGGACTAGATCCGATCACCTTGAGCGACCTAGCCAAATTCGATGGGATCCTCGTACCGAACGCCACCAAGCAGACTTGGCTGGACGAAATCACCGCTCAGGGCGGCCAAACGGGCACGGTCGGCGCCGACGTCTCCGAATTCGCGCTGACCCTCGGCAACATCGGCCTTCAAGCGTCCACCATCGTTTCCGCCGCCGTCAACCTGCCCCCCGGGATGATGGAAGCGTTGCTGTTCGGAAACGCCGGCAGGACCGGCTCGGCCGTCAGCCTCGATCTGGGCGGAGCTTCGATAGACGCTTTCGCCATGACGACTGCAGGCGTCAGTCTCGGCATCCCCTTGAGCACCGCCTCCGGGGACATGGCGCTCGGCGTCACGTTGAAGTACACGGTTGGCCACGGACTCGCCATCGGGCGCGGCTCGGGAAACGTGCAGCTGGATCCGATCGAGGTGAACGCGAACTTCCCGATGGTACACTCCTGCGAAGTCGTTGACAGGGGGGATGGCATAGAATGCGACGACTTCGATCCATCCGGCGGCGGTACGGGGATCGGACTCGACCTCGGCTTCATGATGAAGCAGGATCGTTTCTCGCTCGGAGCGTCCGTGACCAACGTGCTCAACACCTTCGAGTGGGATGTGGCGAAGCTGGCGTACCGACCGGGTACAGCCTCGTTGGAGCTGGGTAGCAGCGACAGCAGCTTCGATCCAGAGGCTTATGGTGGCGCGCCCGCCATGCTGAAGGCGGCGGTCGACGCACTGACGTTCAAGCCGTCCCTTCAGGTCGGGGCCGCGCTCGACCTGTCCGAGGACTTCACGATCTCAGGGGACCTGCACAATCGTTTCAGCGACGAAGGGATCGCGCTGTCGCCCAAGTTTCATCTGGGCGCCGGCGCCGAGTTCCGGGGCCTCAAGGTCCTGCACCTCCGGGGTGGCGCAGCGGTCATCACCGACGGAATTCAATACAGCGGCGGTGTGAGCCTCGTGCTCGGCCCGCTCAACCTCTCTACGGCTGTCGCGCTGCAAACCGGCGACATCGGAGAGAACCTGCTGGCGCAGGTCGTGATTTCATTCGGAAACCGCTAGCCCTCCGCTAGCCCGGATTCCCACGCGACGGGGGAAGCGGTCGGGCTACTTTCATTGGCGTGACCTGGAGAAACTATGGACTAGGGAGATCGTCCAGGCCCATCTCCGCCTGACAGGTGCCAGGTCGGGCGTTAGGTGGATTCCTTCTCAGCCCGCTCCATCTCGAGGACTCGAGCCCACTGGGGCTCCAAGGCGAGCTCTTCGACCCACCGCTCGATTCGGACTCGGTCCAGGACAGGTCCCTGAACCATGAGGATCCCCAAGACGTCTCGTAACTGCCGATCGGACTCCCCCAACTTCGCCCACTCGAGCTTGGCGACAACCATGTCGTCGGGACGGACGAGGCTCAGAGAGAGACCAGCTACCTCAGCGGATACCCTGCCATCGAACTCAGAACGACTGAAGGGGCGGTCCTTCAGAAGGATGAAGTCGACTTTCCACCCAGAACTCTGATCGATGGCGTTGAATACCCCCCTGACCTCTGAGGCGTGCTTGATCGCCTCCGCGTCGGCGTAGAAGCCAGACTCGCGAAGACGCGCTCCCAACGCATCAAGGGCTCGTCGCTCACCATCGATGACCAAGTCGATGTCCTGAGTCGCTCTCGGATCACCGTGAAATGAGCTCGCCAACGATCCCGTGAGCATGTAGCCAATGCCCAACTCCTCCATGCTCTCCACGAGCAGTCGGAGAATCCGGACCAGAGTCACCGATCGCCGCGGTGGTCGGCCTCGAGATCGACGGTGTTCACGACACGTTCGCTTGCCGCGCGCTCCCGGAACCGAGCACCCTCCCGCTGCATGGCGAGCGTGAATTCGCTCAGCGCGAGCGCTTGCCCGAGGCGCTGCCCTCCGTCAAGTGCAGCAAGCACCGCCCACCGCGCCCTCGCCGCTTCCGGTGTCGTGTCAAAGGCCATGGACTCATACTACTTCCGGGCGGTTCGACAGGGAATCCACGCGATTCCGACGGCCCTTCTCTGCGCGGTCTACCCGCCGCGTCCACGGCGCCTCGGTGGGGGTTTTGGCCGGGTCCTTATAGTCGGGCGCCTCGCCGGAGCCGCGCGCGTGCTCGGCCTGGACATCGTCGGCCGCGCGCCACTCGCCGCGGGTCTCGCGCGCGTCGTGATCGGGCGTGATCGGGACACGGTCGGCCTGGACAGGGCTGGCGGCGAGCGGCGGGCCACCGGCGCGTTACGAGTCACAGGCGCGCGACGGGGCTGCGAAGCCCTAGGTTGAGCACGCGGGCGACTCGGCAGAACCACACGTGTTCGCGAGCCTGACCCTGCGGGAGTGCGGGTCGTACTCGGCCGGGAGCCGTTCGGCCGCGACGTGTTCGCGCGGTCGAACGTTCCGCCCCGGGTCGTCGTTGAAGGCGGCCGGCGCTGTAGCGTGGGCCGAGAAGGAGTCGCCGAGCGCGGAGTTGCTGAGCGAGCCGTGCTCGGGCGCGTGGTGGAAGCCCCGGGCCTGGAGGTCGACGTCCGCGGGGTCGACCCGGACGAGGACGGACGTCGGGGTGTTACGACGGACGGGGTCACGGGCTGCGCCGCACGCCGTGCCGAGTTGGGAGTCACCGCCGCCCGGCCCGGCACTGATGTGAACCGGCGGGGGACGGCACCCTGTGCCGCTGCACTCGGAGCCCGAGTCTGAGGGCGTCGGGCAGGCGTCGCCGATCTCGGTGTCGTGGCCACCTCCGGCTCCTTGTACTGCGTCACCCGGCGCGGAAGTGGCGGCGCTTGGCGCGTACGTACCAGCGGAGACCAACCCTCGCCGGGCGCGCGCACAGCGACCGTGTACCTCGGACGATTACGAAGAGGTCTCGGGAAGACGACGCGAGTGCCCGCGTAGCGATACGCGGCGTAGTAGTACGGGTCGTCCCAAAGCACTACGCGAAAGTCCGTGCACGCGTAGGTGTAGGGGTTCCAGCTCGTGTAGGGCCGATATCCGTGGCAATCATAGCAGAGAAATCGTGGGTAGCTGTGCGCTTCGCCCACGCTGTATTCGATGAAGTCCAGCGCATACGGGGCGACCTCCCAGTCCGAGATGAGCTCTGCCACGTAGGCGTCGATGGCGACGTACGGGTCCTCGTAGACGGTCTCCCCGACGCGACCCAGGTCCCACCGATCCTCGTCCGGGACGAACTCGAAACGAGAGAAGTCGAGTGGCTGCTCCGAGGCGACGATGAAGTAATACCCGATCCCTGGATCCTCTGCGACGACCCATTGCGCCGACTGGGGGAACAAGAGGCGATAGTCACGACCCCCTCGAATGAGCTCCTCGGCGCCGGGATGCGCGGGCTGCACCAGCGTGACGCGGCCGTCGGTGTCGATCCTGAAAATCGCGGTATGCGCGTCCACCGACGTCCGGTAGTACACCCTCACTCGGTCGCCTCGCTGAAGCACCGGATCGTCACCACGGTCGAGCCAGACGCGCGCCTCGAGCGGCGAGTCATACGCCCTTTCCTGGCCCTCCACCGGTGGTGAGACGAAAGCGGCCAACAGCCCCAGCGACAGCACTCTTCGCATCTCCGATCCCCCTCTGTTGACCCTTTAGAAGGGCAACAGCCGTGCCATGTCTCGAACCCCTTCATTCCTGGCGCTTGGAGCCGTTCACGTCCCCAGCCGAGGACACGCTCACGACGCGGGAGGACAGGGTCGTCGAGGCGCCTAGCGCCCCGTTGAGCGGTGCCCGGCACGCCAGTAGCTTTTAGCGTTCTATGGACAACCCACGCACCGCTTCGCCTACATCGCGACCCGATCTGCTCGATCCCGCGACGCTCTCACAGCTCGGTGGCATCGAGTTCATCGCCCGTAAGGTCGTCGAGGGCTTCTTGATGGGACTGCACCGCTCACCCCACCGGGGTTTCTCGGCGGAGTTCGCGGAGCTGCGCGCCTACCAGGCCGGGGACGATCTCCGCTACATCGATTGGCGCATGTACGGCCGCTCGGACCGTTTCTACGTAAAGCAGTTCGAACAAGAGACGAACCTGCGCGCCTACCTGCTGCTGGACGTCAGCGAGTCGATGGGGTGGAGCTCGGACCCCGGGGTGCTGCCAAGCAAGCTGTGGTACGCCAAGCACCTGGCTGCCTCGCTCGCGCTCATCCTCTTGCGCCAGGGCGACTCGGTGGGGCTTGTGGCGTTCCACGACAGAGTCGTGGAGCGCGTCCAGGCGCGGGGCGGGCGGCGTCACTGGAGGGAGCTCGCGCGCAGACTGACGGCGCTCGACGCGGCCGGCGGAACGTCAGCCGAAGGGGCGCTGCGTGACCTGGCGGTGCGCCTCCGGCGCGCCGGCCTCGTGGTCTTGCTCTCGGACCTACTCGTCCGCACGGACGAGACCCTGACCGCGCTCAAGTTCCTGAGGCATCACGGCCACGAGGTGCTCGTCTTCCATCTTCTGGATCCCGGCGAGCGTGAGTTGCCAGCGGCTTCGGAGGCGCGTTTCTACGATCCGGAGACGAACGACGAACTGTTGGTGAGCGTAGCCGACATTCGGGTCGAGTACCGGGAGGCCGTTGCAGATGCTCTGGCGGAGTGGAAACGGAAACTGCGGCCCCACGGCATCGACTATCAGGTGATCGATACCGACCAACCGCTCTCGTTGGCTCTGCGTGCCTACCTGCGCAAGCGAGAGCGTCTCGGATGACGACGCTCGCGGGGGTCGACTGATGGGGGCCCTCAGTCCGCTCTTTCTCGTGTCTGTTCTCGCGGTCGGGGTGCCCATCTACCTCCACTTGTTCCACCGGCACGAGACCCGGCGGGTGAGCTTCCCCGCGCTCCGGTACCTCGAGCGCACGGAGCGCGAGCACGCCCGGCAGATCCGACTTCGCCAACTGATCCTGCTCGCCATGAGGGTCGCCGTTCTGATCCTACTGGTCGGTGCCGGTGCTCGCCTCTTCTTCAACGGCCGTGGCTCCGCGCACCCCGCGACCGCGGTGGTCTTGGTCATCGACAACTCGATGAGCAGCGGCCTGGTGGTTGGAGAGGCCCGGGTACTCGATCGACTCAAGGAGCTCGCGCACCGAACTCTTGACGGTGCCTCCGACGAGGATCGGTTCTGGGTCCTTCGCGCCGGCGAGCCGTGGCTACCGGCCCTGCCCGCCTCGGCGACGCAGGCGAGAGAAGCCGTCGACGCCATTGAAGCGAGCGACGCGGCAGGAGACTTGACCGCCGCGCTCGAGCGAGCAACGGAACTGCTGCGGACCGTGGACCTCGAACACCGGGAAATCCATGTGCTCTCCGATCTTCAGCGCTCCGCCTTTCAGAGCGCTGAGGAGGCGCCCGCCGGGACGCTGCCGGTAGTGGCATGGGTCTCAGGCACTGCCCCGGCGCCGAACCACGCGCTGAGTGGGGTGCTGGTCGGAGGGGGTCTGCCGCCCCTGGAGGGCCAGCGGACCACGGTGACTGTGACCGCGCTGGAAACGGGGGACACCTCGCGACTACCCCTCAGGATCGTCGTCAACGAGCGCATCCGCGGTGCGGCGACCATCCCGCCCGGCTCGGCGACGTCGGTGGTGCTACCACCGGCTGGACGCGGCTGGGTCCGCGGGTATGCCGACACCGACCCCGACGCCCTTCGCGCCGACGATCGTCGGTACTTCGCGTACCGTTCGCGCCCGGCGCCACTGCTCGCATCAACCGGTGACACGGGCATGTTCATCGACGAGGCCATCTCCGTGCTCGAGTCCGCCAACCGAATCATCAGTACCGGGCCGGCCGATGCGGAACTGCTCATCTCGGCTGGTGGCGACGGTCTGGACCAACTCGGGGCGAAGGGAGCGGCGCTGATCGTGCCCGCATCAGATCCCACGCTGCTGCCGGCACTCAATCGCCGTCTGGCGGACGCCGGTATTCCGTGGCGGTACGGGGTGCACGCGCGATCGGGCGCCGCGGCCCTGGGTGGCCGCGCGCTTCCCGCCCCACTCGAAGGCGTGCGCGTCGAGGCGTGGTACGGCATGACGCTCACCACCACCCCGACCACACCGACCCGAACGCTGGCCGAGGTGAGCACCGACCCGTGGGCCGTTCAGGGCACCGACGCGTTCGGCCGTCGCTATCTTCTCCTAGCCTCCCCGCTCGATGCACGGTCTACCTCATTGCCGGTATCGACAGGTATGCTGCGATTCATCGACTGGGCGGCAAGCGCGTGGGCTGGTCGGGCGGGCTCCGCGGGCGAACTGGAAGCAGGTACACACCTACCCGCGCCCGTGGGGGCCACGCACGTGCGCTTCCCATCCGGCGAAGAGTTCGAAATTGATGGCACGCGCATGGTCCGTGGCACGGGCAGGGCCGGCTTCTACACGTTTCTCGCTTCGGATACGACGGTGTCGGTCGTCGCGCTGAACACGCCGGTAGACGAGTCGGGCTTGGAACGCGTCTCGGAGGACGAACTGTCCAAGGTGATCGGACCGGGCGTGGTGTCCGTCGATCGAGAAGAAGATTGGGCTGGCGCCGTCTTCCGGACGCGGCAGGGTCCCGAGCTCTGGTGGCCGCTCCTTCTGGCCGCGGCGGCTCTGATGGTGATCGAACCACTGATGGCGGCCGCGGGTCGGGTCGAGACGTCCACCAAGAAGCGACGGAAGGCTCCGAGAAGCCCCGTGCCCGATGCCGCGGCCTGACCCGATCCTAAGCGCAGTCGCTTCGTGCCCGACGGTCGAGGCCCTCGCCAAGAGGCTTCCGACACCAGGTACGGTGGCCCGGGTCGGGGGAGCGATGGGTTCGCTCGGCCCTCTGGTGCTCGCGGCGCTACACCGAGCGAATCCGGAGCGAGTTTTTGTCGCTTTGGCTCCCACGCCGCTGGACGCGATCGCGGCGGAGGCCGACCTCGAGACAGTACTGGGCGGCCCCGGGGCTTCCCACCTGTATCCGCAGAAAGAGGCACTGCCCTACGAGGAGTCGGAGCCGCATCTCGAGATCGGGGGCTTGAGGGTCGAGGCCGTGCAGGCCCTGTTCTCCGGCCGGACCCAGATCCTCGTGACCACCCCGCGGGCGCTCCAGGAGCGAGTCCCGATTCCGGAACGACTGGCCGAGCTGAGGCGGACGTTCCGAACGGGTGACGCGGTGGTCTTCGCGGAGGTGCCCGCGTACCTCGAGGCGCAGGGCTTCGAGAGGGTGGCTCTGGTCGAGGCGGTGGGCCAGTTCGCCGTACGAGGTGGTATCCTGGACATCTTCTCGGTTGCCGCAGGGGACCCGGTGCGCATCGAGTTCTGGGGCGACGAAATCGAGTCGATCCGCAGCTTCGACATCCTGGATCAGCGCTCTACGGGAGAGCTCCCGGAAACACACGTGCTACCCGTCGACTTTCGGCGAAATGAAGAGAACGCGGATCGTACCGTTGCCAGATCCCTGCTCGAGTTGCTGCCCGCCGACGCGATCATCACTCGTCTCGGTGCATGGGAGATCCCGGAGGATGTGCAACGCACGTGGACACGGGTCTCGACGTTGTACGAGGAGCTCGTCCACTCGGGCGCGACTCCGCCCCCGCCCTCCTCGCTCTTCCTGGAGCCTGAAGACTTCGCTCGACGGGTGGGGCTCTTTCCCGGACTCGAACTGGACGAGGCCCCCGGAGCTGCCGCGAACCTTGCGGCGAGCGCGCCACCGGCGATCGATCGGGACATGACGAAGCTGGAGGCCTACCTCCGCGAGGGCAGCGCTAGCGGCCACGATACGCTCCTGCTCTGCGAAAACGACGGTCAGCTTCAGCGGCTCGAGGAGATCCTCGGCGGCGCCGAGCGGCTCCCGCCGGGTACGCGCATCGGTCTGGGGTGCCTCTCGACGGGGTTCGAGCTGACCTGTGGCGATGTGCCGCTGCGCGTCCTCAACGACCACGAGATCTTCCGCCGAACGCGCAGAGTTCGTCGCAGCCGCCGCTTTCGGGGGGCAGTCGCTCTGGAGAGCCTCGCGCAGCTGACCCCCGGAAACTACGTGGTGCACATGGATCACGGCGTGGGGCGCTTTGTCGGCCTGGAGCGCCTCGAGATCGCCGGCGAGGAGATCGAGGCGTTGACGATCGAGTACGCCGATGGCGAGTTGCTTCGCCTTCCTGTTTACCGGCTCGATCTGATCGAGCGTTGGGTCGGCGAGTCGGACGACGCCAAGCCCCCGAGTGTCCACCGGATCGGCGGCAAGCGGTGGAAGAACCTCAAGAGGAAGACCGAGCGGGTCATCGAGGCAATGACCGTGGAGCTGCTCGAGCTCTATGCGCGCCGGGAGACCGCCACGGGCTTCGCCTTCTCGAAAGACACCCGCTGGCAGATGGAGATGGAGTCGTCGTTCTTGTACGAGGATACTCCGGATCAGCGGCAAGCCAGCGAAGACGTGAAGCGGGATATGGAGTCCGCGCGTCCCATGGACCGCCTCATCTGCGGAGACGTCGGCTACGGCAAGACAGAGGTCGCGATCCGAGCCGCCTTCAAAGCAGTCCAGGACGGCAAACAGGTCGCGGTACTGGCGCCGACGACGATCCTGGTCGAGCAGCATCGCCACACCTTCGAGGAACGCCTCGCGGACTACCCTGTACGTGTCGCCGCCCTGAGTCGATTTCGCTCGGCCAAGGAACAGAAGGAAATTCTCGCCGGGGTCGCGACCGGTGAGATCGACATCATCGTCGGGACCCATCGTTTGCTCTCTGAGGACGTCGTGCTGAGGGACCTGGGCCTGCTTATCGTCGACGAGGAGCAGCGCTTCGGCGTGAGGCACAAGGAACGCTTCAAGAGGCTGCGCGCGTCGATCGACGTGCTCACCCTCTCGGCCACGCCGATTCCCCGCACGCTCTACCTCTCGCTCTCGGGGATTCGCGACATGTCGCTCATCCGCACGCCACCCCGAGACCGGATGCCGATCTTCACCAACGTTCTCCCCTGGACCGACCAGCTGCTCTCCGAGGCGCTCCACCGCGAGCTCGACCGCGGAGGCCAGACATTCTTCCTACACAACCGCGTGGACACGATCTACACCATCGCGGAGGACGTGAGAGCACTCGCGCCCGAGGCGCGGATCGAGGTCGCGCACGGACAGATGAGTGCCCGGGAGCTGGACAAGGTCATGCGCGACTTCGTCGACGGCGAGGTCGACGTGCTCGTCTGCTCGTCGATCATCGAGAACGGCCTCGACGTGCCGAATGCGAACACACTCATCGTCGATCGCGCCGACCGCTTCGGCCTTTCCCAGCTATACCAGATCCGAGGAAGGGTTGGGCGCTCCCACCGGCAGGCGTACTGCTACCTCTTGGTACCGGACCCGGTAGCCGAGGATGCGGAGCGGCGACTACGGATCCTCGAGCACCACACCGAGCTCGGCTCGGGCTATTCGGTGGCACTTCGTGACCTCGAGCTTCGTGGGGCCGGCAATCTGCTCGGCGGCGATCAGTCGGGCTTCGCACATCAGGTCGGACTCGACACGTATATGCGTCTCGTCAAGAAAATCGTCGATCGGCTCCAGAAGGGCGAGCAGCAACCGGAGTGGCCCGATCCCGACGTCTCATTGGCGGGACCCGCATACTTGCCGGAGGGGTACGTTTCCGACCCCGGTCAGAAGCTCCATATTTACCGGCGGCTCTCGCGGGTCGAGGGCCGGACGCAAGTGGAGTCGCTACGGCTCGAGTTGGTGGACCGCTTCGGGTCGCTCCCCACCGAAGTCGAGAGTCTTCTAGACGCGGCGGTTCTCCGGGTGTTGGGAAGGAGCCTGGGCATCGATCGCATCCTGGTACGGGAGGACTCTGCGCGAGTGACGTTCAGGCAGGGTTTCGTGCCCCGCATGGCGGTGCTCGAGAGTCCTCTGCGGCAGAGGCAAGCCGAGGTCGAGATACGTCGTCTGGAGCCGCTTTCGATCGTGCTTCATCAAGTTGGTATGGACCCCATCCTGGAGACGCTGATGGTCGCGCTCGAGGCCCTCCGGTCCGCCCACTCGGCGGCCGCGTGATTGTGTTGGAACGTGGACGCTAGGAGAATCGATTCGATGAAAATGTGCTGGACGCTCGGTATCGCGGCCCTTCTCATGTCGGGCGCAGTCGGCTGCAGCAACACCGGCTCGAACGAGGGCCTCGTCGCCCGCGTCGGAGACTATGAACTGACGGTTGAAGACGTCGCCGAGCTCATGGTCAACGAGGAGCGGCTTCCGGCCCAAGTCACCGTCATCCAGCAAGTCGCCGATCTTTGGATCCAGTACACGCTACTCGGGGCGGCAGTGTCGCTGGATACGGCACTGGGCTCCATCGAGTTCGAGCCATTGGTCCGCCAACAGTTGGATCAGATGATGATCTTCCAGCTCCGCGATTCGGTCGTCCAGATCGACACGGTGATCCCCGATGACGAGCTCCGGGAACTGTATGCTGCGGAGGACCCTGCGCTCGAGATGCGGGCGCGCCACATTCTACTCCAATATCCGTCCAACGCATCCGCCGCGGAACGCGGCGCTGTGCGCAGGGAGCTCCAGAGTATCCGTGACCGGATCGTGCGCGGCGAAGCGTTCGAGTCGCTCGCCGAGCAGTTCAGCCACGATCCAGGCTCGGCGTCTTTCGGTGGGGACCTCGGCTTCTTCGGGCGCGGCGACATGCTGCGTCCCTTCGAGGAGGCCGTACTCGAGCTCGAACCAGGCGAGTTGAGCGGTCTGGTCGAGACGCAGCAGGGTCTTCACCTCATCCGACTCGAGCAACGGCGCATCCAGAACTTCGACGAGATCGCTCCGGGCTTTCGTCAGCGAGTCCTTACGGAGCGGTTCTTGCGAGCCGAATCCACATACATCGCCGACGTCGAAACGCGCGCGGAGGCGGAGCCCGCGGAGGGGGCGCTCGCGGTGCTGCGAGAGCTCGCGCGCAACCCGGGCACTAGGCTGAGTGGCCGAGCCCGACGCCGCCCGGTCTTCGAGTATGCTGGTGGAGAGCTCACTGTGGGTGAGGTCCAGCTCGTGGTGCAAAGCCAGACGGCCGAATTCCGGGATCAAGTCGTCGCCGGGGACGAGGAGCAGCTCGACCGATTCCTGCGCGGCATGGTCCAGCGCAAAGTGCTCGCGGCGGAGGCGGAGGCGGCAGGGTTCGGGGTCCCGGCAGAGCGCGTCGATTCGATGATCGACGACGCCCGGGCGCAACTCCGCGGTGCCGCCGAGGTGCTGGGGTTGGTATCGCCCGATCGTGCGCCGGGAGAGGAGCTGGAACGGGCCGTTGCGCGCGCTGTCCTGGAGGCCGTAGGCAAAGTGCTGACAGGTGCGACCGAGATGATCCAGCTCGGAGGGATCGAATTCCAGCTCGGGGAAGGCTCGTCCGCGGCGGTCTTCGACCGGGGCGTGGGCGAGGCGATCCTCCGGATCGCGCAACTGCGAATGAACCGTAGTCCATCCTTGTTGGAAGAGGCTGCGGATACCTCGAGGAAACCCTAAGTCCACATCGGTTTACGACGGACCATGCCGAAAAAAGTGATTCCCTACCTTCTGGGGCTGGCTCTCCTTCCAGGGCCCGCCGAAGCGCAGACTTCGACCAACGACGACATCGTAGACCGCGTCGTCGCGGTTGTCGGCGACTCCGTCGTCCTCCAGACCCAGGTAATGGAGGCGGTCCAGCGCGTCCTGATGATGCAGGGCCTCTCGGACCTGGAGCCCGGGCCCGAGCTCGAGAAGCTGATGAGTGAAATGCTCGACCAGCTCGTGAGCACCGTTTTGATCTCTCAGGAGGCGGCACGCGACTCGCTCATCATCGTGGACGACGATCTCATCGAGGAGCGCGTGAGCGAGGAGGTCAACCGGGTGATCCAGGAGGTGGGGGGGCAGTCTGCGCTCCAGCAAATACTTGCCGGCCAGGGCCTCACTCTCGCCGAATACCGAGACATGCGCCGCAGCGACATTCGCGTCGAGCAGGTGCAGCAGATGTTCATACAGTCGCGGCTTCGCAACGCGCCGCCGATCGAGTTGACGGAGGACGAGTTGCTCGCCGCTTTCCAGGCGTCGAGGGGACAGCTCGACCAGCGCCCGAAGACGGTGACCTTCGATCAAGTGGTGATGATGCCGACGCCGTCCGACGCCTCGGTCGACAGCGCGCGGACGCAGCTCGAAGGGCTGCTCACCCAGATCCGAGAGGGAGCGGACTTCGCCGAATTGGCCACGGAGCACTCTGACGATCCCGGCACGGCCGCGAACGGTGGCGACCTCGGATGGTTCCGGCGAGGTGGCATGGTCAAAGAATTCGAAGAGGCGGCGTTCGCGCTATTCGACGGACAGGTGAGCGGTATCGTCGAAACGCAGTATGGACTCCATATCATCAAGGTCGAGCGGTCCCGGGCGGGCGAGCGAAGAGCTCGCCACATCCTGCTCATTCCACAAGTGACCGAGACCGACCTCCAGCGCATGCGTGACATTGCGGCGGAGGTGCTCGCACAGCTGCAGAGCGGCGGCGACATCGATCCATTGGTCGCACAGTACGCCGATCCCGAGGCTCCCGATTCGGTGACGATTGATTTCGATCAGATCACGTCTCTACCACCCGGCTACGAGGCAATCGCTACTGCGTCGGCCGGCGACGTAATCGGTCCGATCGAGTACGATACCGGTCAAGGGACCAAGCGGATTTCGGTGCTCAAGGTGACCGACGTGCGAGAGGCCGGGGCGTACACTTTCGAGGACCTCAGAAGTCAGCTCGCGGATCGACTGCGACAACAGAAGCAGGTTGCGAGGATCATCGAAGACTTACGCGCCAAGACGCACATCGACATCCGGCGTTAGCGCGCAGGGGATGCGCACTCGCATCGCGGTCACACTCGGAGATCCCCGGGGCATCGGGCCGGAAGTGGCCTTCCAGGCGGTTGCGGAAGAGGCGCCCCCAGACGTTGAGATCACTTTCTTCGGAAGCGATACGCTCCGGCCCCAACTCCCCATGGGTTGCGACTTCGAGTCCGTAGGCACCTTCGACGGAAGTGAGGAGAGCGCCGGGAGCGTTTCGGCGCTCGCGATCCAACGCGCGGTCGAGCGAGCGATGGGGGGAGAGTATCGGGCGATAGTGACGGCGCCGGTCTCCAAGCCGGCGCTGCGCGCCGCAGGGCGCGACGTTCCGGGACAAACCGAGCTGCTGCAGCAGCTCACCGGGTGCCGGCGTGTAGGCATGCTGATGGCCGCTGAAAGGACCCGGCTCGGGCCGCCGCTTCGGGTTCTGCTCGCCACCACGCACCACGCGCTGCGGGACGTGCCTAAGCTGGTCACAGAGGACCTGCTGGCCGGGCAGGCGCTTCTGCTTTCCGCGGCGCTTCGGCGGGACTGGGGTATCGCCGAGCCCCGGCTCGCACTGTGCGCGCTCAACCCCCACGCATCCGACGGGGGCCTATTCGGGGACGAGGAAACCCGAGTCTTCGAGCCCGCCGTCCGCCGCGCTGCCTCGGCCGGCGTCGACCTCTCCGGCCCGCTTCCCGCCGACACCGTCTTTCAGCGAGCATTGGCCGGACACTTCGACGCGATCATCGCTCCGTATCATGACGTGGGAATGGCGGCCTTCAAGACAGTATCGTTCGGTAGCGGCGTCAACGTGACGCTCGGGCTCCCCTTCATCCGCACTTCCCCGGACCACGGCACCGCCTTCGACATCGCGGGCACGGGGCGTGCGGACCCATCGTCCATGCGTGAAGCACTCCGCCTCGCGCAACAACTCGCGTCCGCGCGCTTTGACACAGATTCTGCCGATGTCTAACCTTTCGTCCCGGGACTACGCTTCCTCTGCCAGCCTTCTCGAAGCCACGATCCGGTGATCAAGCTCACGAACGTATGCAAAGAGTATGCGAAGGGTCGCTTTGCGCTTCACGACGTCTCGCTCCACGTGAAAAAGGGCGAGTTCGCGTTCCTCACCGGACACTCCGGGTCGGGAAAGTCCACGACGATGCGGCTGGCGCATATGGCCGATCGCCCCACCAGCGGGGAAGTACGGGTCACCGGGTACTCCTCTGACCGCATCACCCGACGAGCGCTCTGGAAGATCCGGCGTCGCGTCGGGTTCGTCTTCCAGGACTTCCGGCTCCTTCCGGGTCGTACGGCTCTGGAGAACATCTCGTTCGTGCTGGAGGTGACCGGAACCCCACGAAAGGACATCGTGCCTCGCGCACAGCGACTTCTGACGCAGGTCGGGCTCGCTCCGAAAGCCAGCGCGCTCGTGAACGAGCTCTCCGGTGGAGAGCAGCAGCGCGTCGCGATCGCGCGGGCTTTGGCCAACAGTCCGTACGTACTGCTCGCGGATGAGCCGACGGGGAACTTGGACGACCGTGCGACACGCGGGGTGATGGACCTCTTCTGGGATGTCAACGCGAACGGCATGGCAGTGCTCATGGCGACGCACGACCTGGAGCTCGTGCGCCGCTACCCGCGTGCGCGTGTACTCGAGCTGGACAACGGCCGGCTCGTTTACGACTCGGCCGCCGCCTAGGGGCAGCCGCATGTACGCGCTACGAGAGGCACTTTCGGCGTTTCGGCGCGCCCCCGTGCTCACGGGCCTCGCCTCGGCCATGGTCGGCCTCGCGCTCTTCGTTGTCGGACTCTTCGGACTCGCGACCTACAACCTCCAGCTCGCGTTGAGCGCGATCGAGGATCGCGTACAGATCGCGGTGTATCTGCGCGACGACGCGAGGCAGAGTGAGATCGACCTCGCTCAGGCCGAGTTGGGTGACATCCCCGAGGTGCGAACGGTGCGCTTTATCTCGAAGAGACAGGCTCTCGAGCGCGCCCGCGAGGAGTTGCCGGAATTCCGCGAGCTGTTCAGCGATCTCGATGTCAACCCGCTGCCCCAGTCGCTGGAGGTGGAGCTACTCCCCGGGCAGCGCAGCCAGGAAGTGGTGGAAAAGATCTCGACGGCCGCCATGCGATACCCGTTCGTGGAGGACGCCCGGTACGGCCGTGAGTGGGTGGACCGGCTCTTCGCGCTGCGACGCATCGCGGCCGCGACCACCGTCGCGCTGGGTTCGGCGTTCGCCCTGGTCGCCGCCCTCATCATCGGAACCGCGCTGCGCATCGCGATCTTTGCCCGCCGGGAGGAGATCTACGTTATGCGTCTCGTCGGGGCCACGAACGGCTTCATCCGCGGACCGTTCCTGCTCGAGGGTGCCATCGCAGGACTCATCGGTGGTGGCCTCGCGTGGCTGATGACCTGGGGTACGTACTGGGGCGCGCACGCCTTCCTCCAATTCGAGGTTGCCTGGATCCCACCGACGTGGATCTTCGCGGGGCTCGCCACGGGCGCGGTCTTCGGCGCTATCGCGAGTACGCTCGCGATCGGCCGGCACCTCCGGGAGGTGTGAGCGTGCGCTGCGTTCGAACCGTCCTCGGCGGTTTCGTTGCGGTCGGTGCCCTCGCATTCATGGCGGGGGGCCTCGCGGGGCAGACCGACCTACGCCGCGAGATCCTCGAGAGCCAGCGCCGGCTCGAGCAGATCCGTGCCGAGCGTGCGAGGCTCGAGGGCGAGATCGGCGACGTACGGAACCGGGTGAGGGACGCGTCGGAAGATCTCGTCAATGTTGAGCGTCGACTCTCCGCGTCGCGCTCGGTGGTAGCAGAGATCCAGTTTCAGTCGGACGCGGTCACCCAGTCGATCCAGGAGACTACGCGTGAGCTCGTGCAGGCGCGCGAGCGGCTCGCGGAAAGAGAAGCCGTGCTGAACCGACGCCTGCGAGACATCTACAAGATGGGGCCATTGCACACCGTCGGGGTTCTCCTGAGCGCGTCTTCTTTCACTGATCTGCTCAACAGGTACCGCTACTTGCAGCGAATCGCATCGTTCGACCGCTCGTTGGTCAACCGAATTGAAACGATCGAGAACGAGCTCGCGGACCGCGATGACGACTTACGGCAGCGCATGGCTGAGCTCGGGAGCCTCCGACAAAACCGGCTCTCAGAGGTCGCCCAGTTGCGCTCTGTCGAGTCCGAGCGTCAGACAGCCCTCACCGAGTTCCGCAGCCGTGAGCGACGCACGGCGAGCCGGCTCGATCAGGTCGACGCCGATGAAGTTCGCATGACCCGACTCATCGGCGATCTGGAGATCCGACGCCGCGAGATAGAAACACGCGCCCTATCGGCAAGTGCGGATGCTTCACTCTCGCCTGATGATGCAGGCTCACTGGACTGGCCACTCGACGGCGATCTGATCTATCGCTTCGGCCGTGAGCGACGCCCGAACGGGACTGTCCTGCGGTGGAACGGGATCGGGATCGCCGCTTCGCCGGGGACCCCGGTCAAGGCGGTACGGTCCGGAACCGTCGTGCTCGCGGGTCCCTTCGAAGGGTACGGGCCGACCGTGGTGTTGAGCCATGGAAATGGCTTCTACACACTGTATCTGTATCTGGAAGAGATCGGGGTGGTTGAGGGGCGCACCGTCGCAATCGGGCAGGTCGTGGGGACCGTGGGCGGGACCGATACGCCCGAGGGTCCGCACATCGAGTTCCAGGTCCGCGCGCCCGTGAGCGGTGGCCCTCCGCACGCTCAGGATCCGTTGAAGTGGCTGACTGCTCGAGGGAACGAGTGAAGCTTCATCCAGTCGTTGGACACCAGGATGTGCTTCAGGTGCTCGCTCGGGCGCACGCCCGGGACTCCTTGCCGTCCACGCTGCTCCTTCACGGACCGAAGGGAGTAGGCAAACAGCGCGTCGCGCTGTGGCTGGCCCAACTCCTCGTGTGTGAGGCGCCCTCAGCGCACGGGCCGTGCCAGGCGTGCCGAAGCTGCCGTATGGCGCTCCGCATCGAACACCCCGACCTGCACTGGTACTTCCCGCTCGCCCGCCCCAAGGGCGTGAGTGGGGAGCGTCTGGCCGGGGCCCTCGAGGACGCCCGAGTGAAGGCTCTGGCCGAGCGGCGCTCCGCGCCTCTTCGCTCGAGCTACTACGACGAGTTGCGAGGGCTCTACCTCGGTGTGGTGCAAAGCATCCGCAGCCGCGCGTATCTGCGCCCGACCATGGCGAACGGTCAGATTTTCATTGTCGGGGATGCCGAGCTGCTCGTCCCTCAGGAGTCGAGTCCGGAGGCCGCCAACGCGCTGCTCAAGCTGCTCGAAGAACCCCCCGGAGCGTCCCGATTCATCCTGACGTCGAGTGAGCCAGGCCGCCTCCTGTCGACGATCCGGTCCCGGGCCGTACCACTCCATCTCCCACCTCCGACCACCGATGAGGTCGAGGCGTTTCTGATCGACAGCGCTTCAGCGGAGCCGGACGTGGCGGCCTGGGCCGCTACGCTCTCCCGGGGCGCGATCGGACGTGCCCTAGGCTTCCTGCCTGACGGAGACGAGAAAGGCCCTCTAGAGGCCCTGAGGCGCAAAGCTTACCTGCTCGTGGACGCGGCTCTCTCGGAAGGTTCGGCCGCCGGCTACTCGGCTGCGCTCTCGTACTCGCCCGCAGGTGCAAGGAAGCTCATGGACCTCTTTGCGTTCGTCGAAGAGTGGCTCAGGGATCTCGGCGCGGTCGCATCTGGTGCCGGCGACGCCGTCTTCAACCACGACGCCCGCTCGCGCCTGGAGGAGATCGTGAGCCGCTCCAGCATCGCCGCCAGCGACCTGACGCTCGCAATCTCCGCTGTCGAGGAAGCGAGGGAGCTCGCTCGTGGGAACGTGAACCCGCAACTGGTGATCAGCGGCCTGATCCGGAGTATTCAGTGTCGGGTGCAGCGCCGGCGTCCCCTGGAGCTCACTCCATGAGCGACGGCAGCGAGGGGCTGACGCATCTGGACGAAGAAGGCCGCGCGCGCATGGTCGACGTTTCCCAGAAGGCGGTGACGGACCGCCGTGCGACTGCGACCGGACATATCGTCATGGACGCGGCTACACTCGCACGGATCGTGGCGGGGGACGTCCCGAAAGGCAGCGTCGCCCAGGTGGCTGAGCTCGCGGGGGTGCTCGCGGGCAAGAAGACCGCGGAGCTGATCCCGCTCTGCCACCAGCTGCCCGGGGCAAGCATCACGGTTCGCCTCGAGCCCGACGAGCGGCTGCCGGGTATCGTCGCGTATGCCGAAGCGACTGTTGCGGGGCAGACAGGCGTCGAGATGGAGGCGCTGACCGCGGTCAGCGTGGCCCTGCTCACTGTCTACGACATGGTGAAAGCGGTCGATCGGGGCATGCAGATCGGGGGGATTGGTCTGGTGAGCAAAGAGGGCGGCGCCTCTGGCAGTTGGCGCAGGGAGTCGGGGGAGTCGGGGGAGTAGCCCGAGGCTACCTCAGCTCGCCGGTGCCGAACCTCTGCGCACGCTCGGCGACACCGGTACCGTGATCAACGCCCCGATGCGCATCCGCCTTGGCCGAATGAGAGGATTGGCGGCTCGAAGATCCGCGAGAGGGATGCCGTACTCACGCGCGATGTAGCCCAGCGTCTCACCGGCCGACACCTCATGCTCGACGAAGCTCACGCGCTCACCGAGGGGAATGCGGGCGTAGTTCAGGTGAAAGGTCAGACCCTTCCCGGGCGGCACTCTCACCAGCACTTGCCGGCCCGGAGGCGTCATGCCCCGTACGTACTCGGGGTTGAGCCGTGCGATCTCGCTCTCCGTGCTCTCCGAGGCGCGCGCGACAACGTCGAGCGTGGTCGCATCGGGGATCATCACCTGTTCGAAGTCGAAGCCGCCGGTCTCAACCACTCGATACCCGTAGGACGCGGGTGAGCCTGCCACCACGATCGCCCCGAGCAGCTTCGGCACGAAGTCCTGCGTCTCCTTGGGGAGATACCGCCGTAGCACCCAGTAGAGGCTATCCGAGCGTGGAGCGAGTGGGGCATACCGTTCGAGGACTCGCTCGACACGTCCGGGGCCCGCGTTGTACGCGGCCAGCGCGAGGAACCAAGAGCCGAAGTCCTGACGCAAGGTCGCGAGGAAGCGCACCGCGGCCGTCGTCGACTTGTATGGATCGCGGCGTTCATCGACGAGACGGGTGATCTGCATGCCGTAGCCGCGCGCGGTGGGCTCCATGAACTGCCAGAGGCCGGCAGCGCTCGCGACGCTCACCGCGTCAGGGCTGTAGCCGCTCTCGATCAGGGGTAGGTAGCGGAGCGACGGCGGCAGGTCGTGAGCGGCGAGCGCGGAATCCACGGTTTCCTCGAACCACGCCATGCGCTCGAGGTAGCGCGGGAACCAGCGCGACGACTTCGTCCGCCAGAACTCGATCCACTCATCGATCTCCGCGCGGAACGCCGGGTTTCGCAACATCGGAGAAGTGAGGATCTCGTCGTCGAGTCCCGTCAGATCGGGCGGGACGAGGAAGTCGGTCACCGGCAGCGTCCGCAGGACCGGCGCCTCGGCGACGATGACCGGCTCATCAGGCGGGGCGGGCGGCTCCACTAGGACTAGGACTAGGGGCGCTCCCCCGACGCAACCACCCGCTACGCCCCCGACGAGACATGCGAGCAGACCGATACCGAAACCGCCGTTCCGCTTCATGGAGTCAAGCTATGCCACAAAGGCGGAATGAGGCCAGACGACGTCTACATGTGGTAGTTCGGCGCTTCCCGCGTGATCGTCACGTCGTGGGGATGTGACTCACGTAGGCCGCCCGCGGTGATGCGGTTGAAGCGAGCCGTTCGCAACTCTTCCAGCGACGCGGCTCCGCAGTATCCCATCCCGCTGCGGAGGCCGCCGACGAGCTGGTAGATCGTGTCCGAGACGGGCCCCTTGTACGGTACCCGTGCCTCGATGCCCTCGGGGACCAGCTTGGCCGCGCTGCCTTCGCCCTCCTGGAAGTAGCGGTCCGCGGAGCCCTCTTCCATCGCGGACAGCGAGCCCATCCCCCGCACCGTCTTGAAGCGGCGACCCTCGAGCAAAAAGCTCTCCCCCGGCGACTCGTCCGTGCCGGCGAACATCGAGCCCATCATCACCGAACGTGCCCCGGCCGCCAGCGCTTTCACGATGTCGCCCGAGTACCGGATCCCCCCGTCCGCGATGATCGGTACCGATCCCTCCACGCCGTCTACCACGTCCATGATCGCGGTGAGCTGCGGAAGACCTACGCCGGTCACTACGCGCGTGGTGCAGATCGAGCCGGGACCGACGCCCACCTTCACGGCGTCGACGCCTCGCTCGATCAAGGCCTGAGCACCCTCCACAGTCCCGACGTTTCCGCCCACGAGCTGAGTGTCGGGGAAGCGCTCGCGGACGCGAGACACGGCCTCCAGGACGCCCTGGGAGTGTCCATGAGCCGTATCGACCACGATGAGGTCGGCGCCCGCATCGACAAGCAGGGCGGCGCGCTCCAGGTCAGCCTTCGAGGCGCCGACGGCCGCGCCCACCCGTAGGCGGCCGTGCTCGTCCTTGCAGGCGTCCGGATACTGCCGGCGCTTGAAGATATCCTTGACGGTGATGAGGCCCTTCAGGTGCCCCGCCTCGTCGACCACCGGGAGCTTCTCGATGCGATGCTCGTGCAGGATCGCCTGAGCCTGGTCGAGCGTCGTCCCCACTGGGACGGTCACGAGATCCTTGCGCGTCATCACATCCTGGATCGACCTGCCCAGGTCGGTCTCGAACTGAAGGTCACGGTTGGTGATGATCCCGACGAGCCGACCTCCTTTCTCCACGATCGGCACACCACTGATCGAGAAGCGCGCCATGAGTTCGTGGGCGTCCTGAAGAGTCGCATCGCGCATGAGCGTGATCGGATTCAGGATCATCCCACTCTCCGAACGCTTCACCCGGTCGACTTCCGCCGCCTGCTGCTCTGGCGGCATGTTCTTGTGGATGATCCCGATGCCGCCTTCTCGCGCCATCTGGATCGCCATCTTGGATTCCGTGACCGTGTCCATCGCGGCAGAGAGCAGCGGGATCTTGAGGGCGATTTCCCGAGTCACCAGCGAGGACAGGTCGGTGTCCTTGGGATGCACGAGAGCGTGCCCCGGGACCAGGAGAACATCGTCGAACGTCAGCGCTTCCGTTGCGATCCGGGCTCGCTGGCCCGATCCGTCAGCCATCGCTCGTAGACGTGGAAGCTTCTTCGGCACCCTTCCCGACGCTCTGACGAGCCTTGTCGGGATCGGCTTCGATCTGCTCAGCCCCGTCGTCGTCCTCAGGCGTCGAGTCGAGAACCTGATTGAGCTCGGCGAGCACTCTCCTGCCGGCCGATGAGACTCCGGACAGTACGCGGTCGGCGGCCGAGATCAATTGGAACGCCTCGCGTATCGTGTTCGGGCTGACTGCCTTTTTCCTGAGCTTGTCCTCGAGCCCCTCGGCGAACTTCTGGAGACCTGAAGCCTCCACGGCCTCGGCCTCGGCGTACTTGGCCTCCAGGAACTCGATGTAGTCGAGGACCTGATAGATCTGCTCGTCCGGGAGAGATTCGATCGTGCGCATGAGGCGCTGGCGAAGAACGTCGTGCATGGCTCATAAGTTACATGCGCCCTGGCCACGAGCCCACCTTGCTTCCGTTTCGAATCCGGATAACGTCCTGCATGTCCTTCCTTCCCCTGCGTCCCGTGCCGGTCGCCGACGGTGCCGACGCCCTTTATCAGGAGTGGCTGAGCTGGCTTGGCGAAGAGCTCGGGCGTCCCGATTGCGACCGGAACGAGCTCGTTCGCACGGTCCTGACGGACATCTACTTCCCCGAGCTGGCGCTTCGGGATGCGTCGACCCTGACCCGTACCGCCCAGGTCACGCTCGCGCAGATGGATCCGAGGAATGTCACGTTGGAGCCCGAGTACTATCAGGAGATCGACCTCGAGAAATACGCCCCGAGGAAGCCCCTGCTGTGGTTCTGGGAGATGTTCGATCGCAGCGCGTTGGGCGAGAACATCGAACTGGGGATCCACTTTCGGCGCATGCTCGCGCACCACGTGTTCGCGAGTTGCGGGAAGAACTTCAAGGCATTTACCCACGTCCGCGTGTCGTTCGGCTACAATCTCAACGTGGGAGACGACGTGGTGATCCACCGCCACGTCCTTCTCGACGATCGGGGCGGCATCGACATCGGAAACGGCTCTTCGGTGTCGGACTTCGCCAATGTGTACTCCCACTCCCACGATATCGTGGACGGCCGCATCGTCTATATGCGCAAGACGGTCATCGGCAACGCGGTGCGCATCACGTACCACGCGACGATTCTCGCGGGCACCCACGTCGCCGACGACTCGATGATCGGCGCAGGGTCCATGCTTACGCGCAGCACCGAGCCGCACTGGGTCTACGTCGGCGTGCCGGCCCACAAGGTGAAGGAGAAGCCCGGTGACGAGCGCGCGCAGAAAGCGCCGCCCACGCTCGACCCGATGGCTGACCCGGAATAGGGCGAGCAGCCTGTGACAGAAGTGTTCACGACCAGCTTTCCAGCGGGTATACGTATGTCTCATACCGTGATATACGTAGACTGTTGAGTTCTTCTACGGGGCTGCTGCTCAAGACGCACACTCCCCCGATCTTGATCAGCGCGGTCCCGCCCGGCACGAGACCTCCTCCCTCAGCCGTGTGGTCGCCCGCTGGACCATGGCAGCGCCCCGGGTGCGGGGGCACCCATGCTGATCGAGCCTTCGATCTATCCGGATGCAGTGCTCCGAGATGTCCTGCTCGCGGAAGCGAGCTGGTCGTGCGCGAATTCGACAGCCTGAGGCGCTTCTGGCTCTGACATCATGGGCACCGAGGGCCTGTCCACGATTCCGCGAAGGGACGGTATGCTCCTCGGCGAGACCTGGGAGCGCGGCGAAGCGTCACCCAATTGGGCATTCCGACGTCCCGCACGTCCACGCATCGTTCAAGCGCAGCCCATAGAGATCGGAATGTATATCCACACAGACAACTACTTGATATCCGACTGATCTCATTTTAGATTCCTATAAGGACAGTTAGTGATATCTCCGTTACGGCGTGTCCGGCAAATGGCGAAGCGAAAGACGAGCATCGAGATCGATGTGGCGCTCCTCGACAAGGTCCGAAGCGCGCTGGGAACGTCGACCATCAGAGAGACCGTCGAAGAGGCGTTCCTCGAGGTTCTGCGAGGCCGGGCTCGCCGGGACGAGGTGGATGCGTTGGCACGGATGCGCGGGATGGATCTCGATGACCCCGAGGTGATGACGGGGGCGTGGCGCACATGACTGCCCGCTACATGGTGGACAAGAGCGCCCTCGAGCGCATGCCGCTCGGGCCGGTTCGCGAGCGCCTGGGTCCCATCATCGACGCGGGAGCAGCCGCCACCTGCTCGATCATCGATCTGGAAGTGCTCTTCAGCGCGCGAAGCCACGAGGACTATCGCACGATCCGAGAACGGCGACGGCTCGCCTATGCTCAGATCCCGCTGACCCAGGACATCTTCGAGCGCACGGTCACGGTTCAGGCGAAGCTCGCCGAGACGGGCCAGCATCGGCTGCCAATCCCCGATCTCATCATCGCCGCATGCGCCGAGGCGAACGAGCTCACGGTGCTCCACTACGATGCCGACTTCGACCGCATAGCAGCCGTCACTGGCCAGCCCGTCGAATGGGTCGTACCTCGGGGAAGTGTCTGACCGACGACCCCTGGGCGAAGACTCCGGGCCCCGCGCCTAGTGCGTGACCCCGTAGATGAAGTAGTTCACGCCGATCCTGAAGGCTTCGTTGGTCGGGTCGATCGGATACCAGCCCTCGGCAGCCCACTCCCCCGGATCGCCGACGTCGGCTCCCGCGTTGGCGATCGCGAACAGCCGCTTGTCATCCTAGATCAGGCCTAGATCTCCAGCATCTTCCCAGCGGGCATACGTATATCCCACACCGTGATATACGTAGACTGTTGAAACCTGATACGGGGCTGCTGCTCAAGACGCACGCTCCCCCGATCTTGATCAGCGCGGTCCCGCCCGGACGAGACCTTCTCCCTCGGCCGTGAGGTCGCCCGCCGGAGCATGGCAGCGCCCCGAGTTCGGGGGCAAGCTCCGCGATGGCGACCCCGGCTCAGACACCCACGGCATGCCCTCGTGGCAGAGATCCGGCGGGTTCAGCTCCTCTTGGTCGTGGCTGGTCTCGCGAGTGTCGGGAGTCATGAGTTCCCTTTTTGTCCGCTCGTGGGGTACTATGAAAACGAACTGCATCACAGCAATCGAGGAGTCCCGCTGCCAGCACGATCTGACGCGCTCCGGCTGCCGGACCGCCTTCGGCGGTACTTTTGGGAGACGATGCCGACCGTCTGTCGTGGCACGAGAACCGTCACACGATCCTCCGAAAGCTCCTGGAAGACGGGGGGTGGGACGCCGTTCGGTGGCTGCGCGCGAATGTGAGCGATGATGAGCCCTCGCCCCAGCAGCGAGTGCTTCGGCAGCTTGGGTCGCTCACCACTGAGCGCGGTTTCACAGGCCTTCGGGAGATCGACGCCGCCACGATCTTACTCCTCGTCCTCCTCGTGCATCTCCTGTAGACGCGCCACCACGGCGGGATCGGCAAGCGTCGTCGTGTCCCCGACCGTTCGACCCTCCGCGATGTCGCGGAGGAGGCGACGCATGATCTTGCCGGACCGAGTCTTCGGAAGATCCGCCGTGAAGACGACGATTTCGGGCTTCGCGATCGCTCCGATCTTCTTGCCGACGTGGTCGCGGACCTCGCTGAGTAGCTCGTCGGTGCCGTCGTACCCATGCTTGAGCGTCACGAACGCGGCGATCGACTGGCCCTTGATGTCGTGACTCTTGCCGACCACTGCCGCTTCAGCGACAGCCGGGTGATCGACCAGCGCGCTCTCGACCTCCATCGTCCCAATCCGGTGCCCCGCGACGTTGAGCACATCGTCCACACGCCCGAGAATCCAGAAAAACCCGTCGTCATCCCGTTTCGCGCCATCGCCGGGGAAGTAGATCCCGTCCCACTTCGACCAATACGTCTCTTGGTAACGCTGGTCGTCCCCCCAAATCGTTCGCAGCATCGACGGCCACGGAGATGTGATCGCGAGGTAGCCCGCCGGAATCTCGTCGCCGGCCTCTGACTTGATCGTCGCCTCGATTCCGGGAAACGGGAGCGTCGCGGTCCCGGGCTTGGTCTGCGTCACACCAGGTAGCGGCGTGATCATGATCGCGCCGGTCTCGGTCTGCCACCACGTGTCGACGATGGGACACGACTTCCCCCCGACGACTTCGTGGTACCACATCCACGCTTCGGGGTTGATTGGCTCACCGACGGTTCCGAGCAGCCGAAGCTTGGAAAGGTCGTACTTCCCAGGCCAGTGATCGCCCCACTTCATGAAGGCGCGGATCGCGGTCGGCGCGGTATAGAAGACCGTGACGCCATACTTCTCACAGATCTGCCAGAGTCGACCCCAGTCCGGCGTGTCCGGAGAACCCTCGTACATCATCACGCGCGCTCCGTTCGCGAGTGGCCCGTATACGATGTAGCTGTGGCCCGTGACCCAGCCCACGTCTGCGGTGCACCAATAGACGTCGTCATCCTGGAGGTCGAAGACGACCTTGGTCGTGGCGGCCACCTGGGTCAGATATCCACCGGTCGTGTGCACGACCCCCTTCGGCGTTCCGGTCGTGCCGGAGGTGTAGAGAATGAAGAGGATGTCCTCAGCATCCATCGACTCGGCCGGGCAATCGCTCGAGGCAGAAGCAGTCAAGTCATGATACCAGTGGTCACGACCCGCCTGCATCGCCGCATCGACCTGCTCGCTGAGCGCCCCGCCCCGCCGAACCACGACCACGTTCTGGACCGTGGGCGACGACTCGAGCGCAACGTCCGCATTGGCCTTGAGCGGTACGATCGCGCCTCGCCGCCAGCCACCGTCGGCGGTGATGAGCACCTTGGCCTGGGCGTCGTTGTTGCGGTCAGCCAGGGACTCGGGGCTGAAGCCACCGAATACGACCGAGTGGATCGCCCCAATGCGTGCGCACGCGAGCATTGCGACTGCCGCCTCGGGAATCATCGGAAGGTAGATCGTGACTCGATCCCCCTTGCCCACGCCGAGCCCCTTCAAGGCGTTCGCGAATCTGCTCACCTCCTCGTGTAGCTCCGAGTACGTGAACGTGCGCGCATCTCCTGGCTCGCCTTCCCAGATCAACGCCGTTTGATGCGCCCGGGGGCCGCCCAGGTGCCTGTCCAAGCAGTTGTGGGCGACGTTGAGCTTGCCCCCCAGGAACCACTTGGCATGTGGTGGCGTCCACTCGAGCACCGTGTGCCACGGCTCGAACCAATCGAGTTGCTCGGCCCAGCTCGCCCAGTACGCCTCACGGTCGGACGCAGCCCGCTCGTAGATCTCGCCGTCTCGCACCACGGCGCGGGCAACGAACTCCTCCGTGGGCGGGAAACGGCGATCTTCGGTGAGAAGAGCGTCGAGCGCGCCAGAATCGTTGCTCATTGAGGTCCTCGCAGTCGCTGATAGGCTCGGATGGTGAGGCTTGCCAGAAAAGTGGGCTGATCAATCTGCACGCTTCAAACCACGTAGCAAAGCGACCGATTCGTGGCCTTCCACCCGGACCGCCCGATCAGTAGCTTATCAAGAATCATTCTTGATACGAGTGTGTGGTGGGTAGCTACTGCGATCCGTACGAAGACCGATACGAGGAACGCTGGCGTAGGAGCGCGCTGTCCACGCTCACGTGTGGCGTTGCCTGGCTCGGGGGCTTCGCCTTGGCATCCCTCGGCATGTCCGAGGCCTCGCTGACCCTCCTGCTCCTCGCATACGCCTCCGGCGGGTGGGAGGCCAGTGGACGGGCTTTCACTGCGCTCCGTAAAGCCACGCTCGACGTAGACGTGCTGATGCTGCTGGCAGCAGCTGGTGCGGGCGTCGTCGGCCACTGGTTTGAAGGCGCGGCCCTGCTCTTCTTGTTCTCCCTCGGGAACTCGCTGGAGAACTACGCGTTCGGCCGTACGAGGCGCTCAATCCGAGCGCTCATGGAGCTGCGGCCCGACGAGGCGAGCCGCGTCGAGGACGGGCAAGCGCATGCGGTCCCGCTCGACTCGCTGGTCCGTGGCGACATCGTACGCGTTCAGCCAGGCGAGCGTATCCCGGTCGATGGCGAAGTCGTGGACGGCCGGTCCCACGTGGACGAATCCACGCTGACGGGCGAACCCATACCGGTTTCCAAGGAGGTCGGGTCTCCGGTATACGCCGGCAGCCTCAACGCTTCGGGTTCCCTGGATGTGCGCATGACCAGCGCGGCGGACGATACCACTCTGGCACGTGTCATCCGGCTCGTGGAGAGCGCACGGGAGACACGTGCCCCGACGCAAAGCTGGATCGAGGCCGTCGAGAGCCGCTACGCGGCAGGCGTCATTGGCGCCTCCGTGGTGGCCGTGCTGCTGCCGTGGCTGCTACTCGGGTGGACGTTCGACGACGCCTTCTACCGTGCCATGACGCTACTTGTCGTGGCGTCCCCCTGTGCGCTGGTGATCTCGATTCCGGCCACGATCGTCGCGGCAGTGTCGAACGGAGCGCGACACGGCGTGCTCTTCAAGGGCGGAGCATCGCTCGATGCCCTCTCCGATATACGCGTGGTCGCGTTCGACAAGACCGGAACGCTCACGGTGGGCCGGCCTGAGTTGGTCGGCGTCGCCTGGCTGGGTGCCGCCCACGCGACTGTCGGTCCACGCTCACAGGGCGCAGGGACTGACACTGCATCCGACGAAGACCAACTGTTGAGATTGGTCGCCGCCACCGAGTCACGTTCTGAGCACCCGCTCGCCGGTGCGCTCGTACGCGCCGCGCTCGAGCGGGGCCTCGACGTGCCCGAGCCCGAGTCGTTCCAATCCACTCCGGGACAGGGGGTCGAGGCTGTGGTCGAGGGAACTCGCGTGCGAGTGGGGCGGCGTTCGTGGGTGACGGCCGCAAGCGACGCTCCCATTCCTGCGGGACTCCTGGAGGCGATCGCTGAGGACCGGTCCCCGGGCACGACGCCGGTGTACGTGAGCCTCGACGGACATGTCGACGCTGCGCTGGAGATTGCCGACATGGCCCGCCCCGGGCTTCAGCACGCGCTTGCGCGCCTCCGTGAGCAAGGTGTCCGGCACTTCGCGATGCTCACGGGGGACGACCGGCGCACCGCGGAAGCGATCTCTTCGGACCTCGACATCGATGAGGTCTACGCAGAGCTCCTCCCCGATGGAAAGACCGAGGTCCTGGAGAGGCTGAGAGAGCAGCATGGTCCGGTCGCCATGGTCGGGGACGGCGTGAACGACGCCCCGGCGCTCGCCGTTGCTGATGTCGGGATCGCGCTCGGTGCGGCTGGCACGGACGTCGCCCTGGAGACTGCCGACGTGGTGGTCATGGGAGACGACCTCGACCAGATCGGTCACGCCTTTCAGCTCAGTCGGAGGGCCCGCCGGATCGTGCGCCAAAACCTGGTTTTCTCCGTGGGAGTCATGGTAGGCCTGGTCGCGCTCGCGCTGGCCGGTCAAATAGGCCTCACCGCCGGAGTCATCGCACACGAAGGGAGCACGATCATCGTTGTCTTCAACGGTCTTAGATTGCTCGCCGACGGGAGCGGCGGATGAGGCCCCTACCCTTCTTCCGGGGGCATCAGTCCCCGCAGGGCGTCCGCCCCCAGCAAGAGCTCGAAGGCCCGCACGGTACTCTGGGCGAGCTCCGCCACGGCAAAGTGGCCGGCACCGATGGTAGCACGTGGGAACCGCAGCTTGAACCGAACCTGGGCCTCCGCCGCCGCGGGATCATCTCCCGCTTCGCGCAGGCGGAGCCGAAGCGACAAGGGCGTGCGATGCCCCTCGGGGAGCGACGCCTCACTCAACTCGCCCAGGACTCCCAGGGAAGTCTGCACGCGACCCAATTCCTGGAGGTCGAGCAGGTCGACCACGAGCGCCATGTTCCCCATGAGCCCTCGACTCGTCTCGTCGAGATACACGTCGATACTCACGTCTTGCGGTCCCGCGTCGAGATGGAAGAAGAGGTACGCGCTGCGGGTCGACTCTCCGTCCCACCGACCCTCGAACTGATGGCTGGTGGTCTTCTGGAGTCCGGACAGCTCCCATCCGGCCGTCAGGACGCCTTCCCGGACCGCCTCGATGAGCGGCTCGAGCGTAAGAATGGGATCCGCGGGAAAATCAGTCACGACCGGTTGACACCCTTCCGGAAAGCTGGGTAACATATGCCCATGCACGATCCATCAAGCGAGCTACGTTTACGAAGAGCCCTCGAGGGCAGCGGTCACCGCTTCACGGAGCAACGGGCTGCTGTGTACCGGTATCTGGCCGATACGGATGTGCATCCCACCGCAGACGACGTGCATCTCGCGGTACGCCAGGACCTCATCGGAATCTCGCTCGCGACCGTGTACAAGAGTCTCGAAACCCTCGTCGGCTGCGGGCTGGCGGTCAAGCTCACGTACGGCGACGGCCCGGCCCGATACGACGGTCGAACCGACCCACATCATCACGCACGCTGTCTTGTCTGCGGGCGGGTCGTCGACATCCATGGCAAGATCGCCGACTCCGAAATCGAGGGTCTACAGGCGCGGACCGCGGGCTTCACGGTCACCGGGTTCCGTCTCGAGCTCTCCGGCTACTGCGCGACATGCGTGCCCGAGGGCGGGCCCGACCGCGTCCGTGCCTAGAAGGCCCCACTGCCTCTCGAGCATCCCTGGCCCGGTGTGAGGTCACTGCACCTGCGCCTGCTGTTGGGAGGACTTCTCGTCGCCGCTCTCACGGCCACGCAGCGCTCCGAGGCGCAGGAAGTCTCTCGACTCCGGTCGGACCTCACCGAGGCGCTGGAGACGTACCGCTGGCCGGACGTGCAGTGGGGTGTGCTCGTGGTCTCCCTGGACCAGGGCGACACGCTCTTCTCGGTCGAGCCGAATGCGGCGCTCGTGCCAGCCTCCAACCTGAAACTGCTCACCACGGCCGCGGCGCTCCGACGGCTAGGCGCTGACTTCCGCTTCCAGACCTATCTGTTGACGGACGGCGTCGTGAGCCACGGGGTGCTGCACGGTGACCTGGTACTCTACGGGACCGGCGACCCGGGCATCTCCGACCGCTTCTTCTCCCAGAAGGACGAGGTCTTCCAGTTGCTGGTCGATCAGCTCGAGCAACTCGGTATCACGTCCGTCACCGGTCGGCTGATAGCGGACGCGTCGCATCTGCCGGGTCCGCTGCGTCCGACCGGATGGGATCCGGCCGACCTGAACGATCACTTTGCGGGCGCCGTCTCAGCGCTCTCGTACAACGAGAACGTCGTGTCGTTCAGGGTCGTTGCCGGCGCCCGGAGCGGGGTGCGACCCGAGGTCCACACCGTGCCGGACCACGCCGGCCTAGACGTCGTGAACAACGCGCTGACCGTGGCAGGTCGGGCGAGCCCGCGGCTCGCCATTCTGCGCGAAAACCCGCTTGATCCCATCAGGATCGAGGGTCGTGTCACGCGCGGGGCTCGAGACGTTTGGCGTCAGATGACGGTGTCCTCCCCACCGCACTTCGCGGCATCAGCGCTGCGAGCCGTGCTCGTGGAGCGCGGAATCCGAGTCCAAGGGGGAATCCATGTCGTGGAGACGCCCGCCAACTCGATCGTCGGGCGTGTCACGGCCCCGAGGACGCAGGGTCGCAACCGAACCCGGATCCTCGCTAAGCACGTCTCCGCGCCCCTGCGCGTGTACCTCGCCGTAGTCAACAAGAGAAGCAACAACCTGTACGCTGAACTGCTCTTCCGCACCGTGGGCCGTATCGTCGAGGGTCGCGGCAGTCCGGCGGCGAGCGCCAGAGCCGTCCTCGATGCTGTCGCTGAGCTCGGGGTTCCGATCGCGGATCTGGTGCTCCTGGACGGATCTGGACTCTCAGCCGGGAGTCGCGTAACGGCTGGTGCGTTCGTGGCCCTCATCGCGGGAATGGCCGAGACCGAGCAGTGGCCGGTGTATTGGGCGTCGCTTCCGGTCGCCGGGCAACGGAGGGAGCTCGGCCGCATGTACCGCACGGCAGCCGCCGGCAATCTGCGTGCGAAGACAGGCACGATCGAGGGTGTGTCGGCGCTCACTGGCATGGTACGATCCCGAGATCAGGAACGTCTCGCGTTCTCGATTCTCTCCAACGGGACACCCTCGACCACGCGGGCAAAGCGTGTCGAGAACATCATCGGCGCCCGCCTCGCCCAATTCGCACGAGCGCCGGGCCGGGCTCCCCTCGTCACCGTCGCTGAAGCGGCGCCTGCCACAGGGGAGAACGGGGACGAAGGGGACGACGGCAGATACCGGGTACGTCGCGGCGAGAGCCTCAGCGTGATCGCCCAACGCCACGGGCTCACGCTCGACGCGATGCTTCGAGCCAACCCCCGTGTGGAGCCAAACCGCATTTTTGCCGGGCAATGGCTCACGATTCCTCAACCTGGCGGGGGTGGCTAGTAGCCTCACGCTGTACTTCTTCAACAGCCTTCTAGGATCTCCACGACTTGCTCCATCTCTTCGACCGTGTTGTAGAAGTGCGGCGCGAAGCGAATCGCGCCGTCGCGCACGGAGAATACGACCCGCTCCCGTCGCAGGGCGGCGGCGACCGCGCTGGTGTCCCCGGGGAAGAAGGAGATGATGCCGGCGCGCTTCGCTGGCTCCGAAGGCGTCCACAGGCGCACGTCGGATCTCGCCAAAGCCCACTCGATCAACGGCTCTTGCACGCGGAAGATGTGGTCACGTATGGACTCGACCCCCATCTCGAGCAGAATCTCAACCGACCGGGCGAGCCCGAGGTAGTCCTGGACGCCCAGGGTGGCCGGCTCGAACTTGCGGGCGTTCCTTCGCCACTCCTGTCGGTACTCCCGCGTGTCCAAGACCTCCGGGGATCCCTGCAGCGCCAGCCAGGAGGCGATGGGAGGCTCGAAGCGACCCAGCAGCTCCTCGCGGATCCATGCAAAGCCTGAGCCCCACGGAGCGCACAGCCACTTCTGGCCACCCGCCGAGACGATGTCTGCGTGAACGTCATGAACCCGAAACGGTGCCGCACCGAGGCCCTGAATCGCATCGACGCAGAACAGCACATCGTGTGCCTTGCAAGCGGCTCCGAGGCGGGCCAGGTCTGCTCGATACCCGGACGCGAACTGCACCATCGATACCGAAAGAGCCCGGACTCCCTGCCGCGCTACGGCAGCGAGAAGCGCGGATTCGTCCGGCCAAGCATCTGAGCCACAAGGCACTACGACGATGCGGAAGCCGAGCCGCTCCAGCGACTTCCACGGCAGTACGTTGGCGGGAAACTCACCAGCGCTGACTACGACATCGCCCGGTGGTCCGCTTCCCGCCAACGCGGCTGCCAGGCTCATGCCAAACGTAGTGTTCGGTACGAGCGCGATCTCATTCGTTGACGCGCCGATCAGTTCGGCGAGCGCTGACCGGCACCGGCGCTGAGCGGCACCCAGTTCCCGCTCCTCGAAGCCATGCGTGCGATTCCGACGGAGCGTGAGCTCGGCCGACTCCTGCGCCGAGGAGTCCGGGACCAATCCCCAGCTCGCGCAGTTGAAGAAGACCCCCTCGGATGGCCGGGCGTACTCGCGGGCGCGGACCCGCGCGATGGTTTCGGTCACGACCCCCGCACGGGAGTCACGCCGGGGGCAGCGCGGTATCCCGCCCGACGGCCGACCTGAGCCTCTTACGCAGTTCCACGATCGACATCGTCATGAGAGTCCGGCGTGCCGTGCGCTCTGAGTTCCAACGGACGTCGACCAAGGAATTCTCCTCACCGGCGTCGTTCGTGAGAACCAGATAGAACCGGCCCTTGTAGTCCGCGCCAGCCTCTTCACGGACGGACGCGGTCCAGGTCCGGTCTCCCGCGTCTGAGAAGTCTCGCATCGTTCTCTCGCTTCAGATCCAACCGACGTCACTACGCGACGAACAAAGTTGACGGCTGGTCGCGTCCGAAGCCACACGTCCCGAGGAATGCGTCCAACACCGGCTTGAGACCTCCAGCCTCCCGGATCCCCATCGGCGTCGACCCCGTGTAGTTCCGCAGAGCGCGTCGAAACGCCGCTCCGCTGGAATACTCCAGTTGCCGGGACACGCTCTCGCCGGTCCGACCGGGGTCTCCGAGCCAACGGCCCGCGTGCAGGAGCTTGGCCCACACGAGCAGGTGACCCGCGGAGGGAAGTCCTCTCGCCTTCAACCGAACGGACAAGTGAGCCCGTGTGACCCCGGCACGCGCCGCCAACTCGCCGGTCGTCCAGCCGAGCTGAGCACCCCGCAGCGCGAGGCGCACTGCCAAGGTCTCGCTGGCCGGCAGATGGGGGCTCACAGCGCGGGTTACCAGAGCCTCGGTGCTCAGGCCGAAGCCGATGCGTATCGCCCTTGCGACCCCCGAATGCAACTCGTCGAGGTGTGTCAGAACGAGGTTTTGAAGTCCCACGCGTCCCAGCCGAAAAAGACCCCACGGATCGGTGCCGGAGCGCGCCACGAGCACGAGCCAAAGACTGGGAAAGCGAACAGTGAACTCCTCGACGGCAGCCTCTAGGCCTACGTCCCCGGGAACCAGCTCGGCGTCGAGCACCACCCCCGTCACCGGTCTCTCCGCAGCAAGCCACATCAACCGGACCCACGAAGTCGCACGGACGAGCGCGTGATCCGTCCAGACCGCGTTGGACACAGCGCGGCTGACCTCGAAATCCCTGGTGAGAACCGCAAGAAAGGACATGATCTTCGAAAAAGACATACCAGGACGCTTAAGAGATGTTAACGCGGGGTGTTGGTCAAACGTAGGCTTGTGAAGGTGGATGGCCCAATCTCGTCTCGAGAGGAACCAGATTATGAAGACCCTACTTCGCTCGTTGCTCGTGCTGACGCTCACCGTGAGCATAGGCGCGTGCACGTCTACGATTCTCGGACCGCAGGACGTTGAGCAGCACGGTCCGGACGCCGGCAGCCACGGTCCGGACGCTGGCAGCCACGGTCCGGACGCTGGCAGCCACGGTCCGGACGCCGGCAGCTAAGCCGAGTCGAACAGAGAGATCTAGGCTCCGGCGCCGATCGCCTCAGTTTTCATCTCACGAAGTCCGATTCGGAGCTCCGCGGAGGTAGCCACGGCGGGCGCGGCGGCCGGGATCTGCTCCGGGCACTCCAGGGACTTTCGGGCCGCCTCGGCTGCGAACAGCGTCCGGTTGAAGCCGTGCCGCTCGGCAAAGTCGATCGCGCGCGCCAGCCACTCGTCGGCCTCGCGCAGACGACCGAGAGCCCGGTACGACAGGCCGCGATAGTACAGGATCTCCGCAGCCGCCGCACGTTGCCCGCTTTCCCACCCGAGCGCGTCGCATCGCGCGGCTCGGAGCTCGAAAGCGGTCTCGTCACCGCGCAGGGCAGCCAGATACGCCAAGGCGTCCCAGGCGTATACCAAGTAGTAGTTCTCGTGAGACTGGTATGCCACCACGGTCCAAGCGTCTTCGGCCGCGGACCATTCGCGGGCTTCGGCGAGCGCGCCCCCGAGGACCGCCAGGCAGCGGAGTCGCTTCGACTGCTCCTGACTTGTACTGACCGCTCGCCACCCGTACTCCAGCGCCCGGGGAAGATCGTCAGCCTGCTGCTCGAGCGTGACGAGCTCCAGGTATACCGTCGCCAGGGTGCCCGAGTCGCCGCCGGCTGTCGCAAACTCGAGCGCTTCGAGCAGGCCCGAGCGAGCTGCAGGCAGGTTCCCGCGCTCCCGATGGATGACCGCGATCCCCGCCATCGTGCGAGCGACTCCGGTCTGGTCACCAACCGCCAGCGCCACCTGCTGCGCGAGCAGGTACCAGTGGCGAGACTCGTCCCAACGACCGAATCGACGCAGCACGCGCCCTGTGAAGCGCGCGGCGTCGATCGCCTGAGCCGGAAGGCCCGTGGAGGCCGCAATGTCGTAGGCGCAGCCGTATAGCTCGATAGCTCCATTTTCGTGCCCGTCCGCCTCGACTTCCGCGCCGAGCTCGGTGAGAGCAACCGCAAGTTCGTCGAACCGGATCGCCTCGAATGCGTCCAGGACTTGGTGCCAAAGGTCGACCTCTGCGCACTCGTCGAAGCCGGCCGCCGCGATTTCCCTTCGCGCCAAGATTACTTGCTCCGCCACCCGATCCGCGGGAAGCGTCATGTCGTCGTCGATCAACATCCGAACCAATCGCACGACCGCGAAGCGCTGGCTGATCTTGCGACTGACGCCTTGGTCGGCCTCCCGCCCCTCGATATCCTTGAGGGTCGGCCAACCCGCAAAACGTCGTTCAGAACTCCCCGCCTCTCCGCGCTCGCTCTCCGTCCCGTCCAGATCTCGGTGCAGGACCACAGCGGAGCATTCGCCCGCGAGGAACATGATCCGCTCCCGCGCCTCCGTGTCGAGCGTCGCTCGAGAAGCGGCCGACTCGGCAACGAGGAACCACGCCCGGGTGCCGTCGCTGCCCAGCGCGACCGCCAGCGAGCTGTGCATAGTGTACGTGCCGGGCTCATCGAGTGCACCCGGAACGCCCAGTTCCCAAGCCCTGCGCAGCGGCTCCGCCGCGAACGAGCGGCGGGGCTGGTCTGAACGCAGGTCCAGAACTACGTGGGGATGCACCAGGCCTGGGCCGTACTCATCGACCCACACGATCGCAGCGCGATCCGCCCCGGTGATGGCGGCGGACTCAGCGACGTGTGTGAGGAGCGCGAGGCGACTCTCCGAGGCACCATATAGCGATTCCGCGATCCGCAGGCGCTGGGCGCGTCGATCGCGATATTCCTCGAAGCGGAGAACGTTCGAAGTGGACACGGCTCTCCTCGCCAATACTATGTCGGGGGCATATTCCAATTTAGCGAAAGTCGCGAGCCAATCTAGCGAAAGTCGCGAGGGTCACACAACGACCCAGCCGTCGACCGATTCCCCATGACTCTCCCCATGCGGGGCCTCCCCACCGATCTCGGCCTTCTTCTCATGGCGGCGATCTGGGGGATCAACTTCTCGGTCCTCAAGGTCGTCCTCGGCGATCTCGATCCGCTCGCGCTCAACGCGTTGCGCTTCCCGCTCGCGGCACTGGCTCTTTGGACCCTGGTCCGCCGGCTTCCGGGATCCTCTAGGCCGAAGCCTGCCGACATCGGCCGAGTCCTCTTCCTGGGCGTTCTAGGCAACATCGCGTACCAGCTCTGCTTCATCTTCGGGCTCGACTGGACCTTCGCTGGCAACGCTAGCCTGTTGCTGGCGACCACTCCGATATGGACCATCATTCTCTCGAGCGCCGTTGGGCACGAGCGCCCCGGGACATGGATGTTCGCCGGGATCATCGGCACGGTCGCCGGCATGTTCCTGGTGATCGCGGGACGCGGCGACGCGCTCGCCTTCGGCAGCGATTCGCTACGAGGCGACCTCCTGATGGTGACGGCCGCCATTCTTTGGTCGATCTACACGGTCGGGGGCCGCAAGCTCGTAGGCCACTACGGGGCCCTGCGCATGACGGCGTGGACCCTGTGGGCTGCCACGCCGTTTCTGGTGCTCATGGGGGTTCCGTCGCTTCTCAGGACGGACTTCGGCGCGGTCTCGATCGGCGCATGGCTGGGCGTCGTGTACTCGGGGCTGATGGGGATCGGGGTTGCCTACCTGCTCTGGTACCGGGGCGTCCAACGCCTCGGCAATAGCCGAACGGCGGTCTATGCCAACTTGGTTCCGGTAGCGGCTCTGATCACCGCATGGATCTGGCTCGGCGAGGTGCCGTCAGGACCGCAGGTCGCGGGCGCGGCGGTGATCTTGGCGGGGCTTTCTCTTGCGAGGTTCGCTCAGTCGCCGGAACCCAACTGATCGCGGTGGAGAAGCTCGGGAAACTCGTAGTACAACACGCCTTCCTTGGAGATCTCCGAACGGATTCGAAAGCCGTCGTCCATCGACGTGAGGATCTTGTCCGCGGTGGCAATCGGCAGGTTCATGTCCGCCGCGACCTCGGTGACGGTCAGCCTCCCCCCCCTCATGCCGGCGAGCTTGAGGATCTTCCTCTCGAGCCCCTGCATGATGGCTTTGCGACGGTCCTGCAGGCCCTGCCATCCCCAGTAGAACGCCGCGGACCCACCGGCGCCAAGGACCGAGCCGACCGCAACCGCGGCCATCTCCCATTCCACGAACCCGATCAGCACCATCAAGCTCGCCATCAGGATCATGGCCACACCGGCGATCCGACGTTTGAGGCCGGCGCTCGGCAGTCGTTCGTCCGGTTCCGCCTCGAGCATGAACCTCTCGGCGTCCGGACCGGTGGCTGCGAGCGCCCTCGACGCGTGCTCCCAACCCAGACCGCAACGGGCACAGATGAGGTGCTTGCGACGGGCGGCCCAGTAGATGAGGCCGCCGAATCCGTACGTGAACAGCGATACGCCCACGAGCATGCCGACGTGTCCAGCTCTACGGAAATAGGGAATCCCCTCGCCCTGGTAGGAGCACTTGGGGCACCGGCGCACTCCCGCGGGCCGCGTCAGCGCCATTCCGACCGGCGTGGACGTCCCGCATGTGGGACACCGTACAACGCCCGGTTGAAGATTCTCGCCGCAAGTAGAACAGCGCATGGACCGCCGGAAACAGATGGTTGTCTAAATCGACTCTGCTCCTTACGTGGAGCCAAGTGAGAAGATTCAGCCCTTTTGGCCTACTTTTCGAGGCTAGTTCAGCCGAATCACCCGCATCCTGAGGGCCGCGCCGGAGGGGCTCGCCCCCCCGGCCTCACCGCCGAGCCGTAACGTCACCGACCCTTGCAAGGTCGGTACCACAATGTAGTACTGCACGGATGAGGACCATAGCGATCCCGAGCGCGTGAAGTCCGCGGATCCGAGCGTCTCGGGCTGCAGCACATAGTCATCGCCGAGCAGTTCCCTGAGATCCAGTCCCGGATAAGTGAGACGGCTCTCGACCGCCTCGTGCCCATCCACGTAGATCGCTGTCCACCAGTCGGCGAGCAGCTTCTCCCATGGGACGCCGGCACGCACTGTGACGTTGTCCGTCCCGGTCGTGGTCGTGCGCGTGAGCTGTCCGAGAACGCTCCCTCCCTTCTGCGCGGCGAGGTACAGAACGTGCAGCCATCCCCCACCGCGTTCCGCCAGCGACCCGATACCGTCGGCCCCGAGCAAGCTCACGGCCGACGGGTCGAGTAGATATCGGCGGGCTCGTTCCAGGTTTCCCTCTCTAAACAGCTCAGTGGCGTGTGCGTTCTCTGCCAGCTCGTACTCGCGTGCGACCAGCTCCTCGGCCATCTGCGCCAGCCCCTCGGAAAGCCAGAGCGCCTCGGTGGATGCGGCCTCGAGGACCAGGACCCGTTCGTTGAAGTGTACCATGTGTTGGAACTCATGTGCCAGAATCGCAGGCGTTACTTCGAGCACCCTGTCCTTCGGCCTCGGGTCGGAAAACTGTCCGGTCGGGTCTGGCACCAGGGAGTAGAAGATCTCCGCGCTGTTGCTGCCTTCGCGTTCGGGGAGCAGGTCGATACCGTAGTAGAAACCGCCCACGAAGCCGACCGAGCCCTTCCGAGTGAGGCGATTCACGGTGGGCGTGAAGAGGATGACGACGCGTTGGTTACCATCCAGGTCCGACACACCTCCGAAGGCATCCGTCACCGTCGGATATACGACTTCGTCGAAGCGCCGCGCGAACTCTTCCAGGTCGTCTGGACCGAGGCCACCCGCAGGAGCAGTCTCGTCCACGTAGAGCACGGCTTGGGAGCCCACGTACTCCGCCACCGCGCGGACTTCGTCGAATTCTTTGTCCGCATTGAACACCTGGAAGGTCCGGCGGTCGCCCACGCTCGGTACGACGGACTCGACTCGAAGCGGCGCCGACCGTGTCCGGGCGACCCCCTCGCGCACGAGCGCGGCCTCACGGCGCCTGAGCAATTCCTCGAAGCGCGTCTGCGGCGGCACTCCTCCGTCCGTCGGTATCGCGCGAGCAGCGGGCGCCGGCTGAGCCAGCGCCAACCCAGCACCGACGAGTCCGGTCAGTTGGAACCCATGCTGTGCGGCGCCGATCGTGCTGGCCGACATCGCGAGCACCAGGTACGACGCGCCACCGAGACCGGGCATGCGCAGACACGGGAACGTGGAGTCATCGGACACGTCGACGACCTCGCCCACTGCGAGCACCGTTGTCTGCGTGCCCCCGACCACTTCGAGCGCCCGGGCTTCGCTCTTCACGGTGCCCAACTGCGCGGTCACCTGAACGGACCGGGTCGGCAGGCACGTAGGCACTACGACCTCGAGTTGCGTGGTGCTCGCAGACGTCACGCGTCCGCGGATGCCCGAGAAGAGTACGACGTTGTGATCCGGCGTTGGGCTGAAGCTGTTCCCCAGCAGCGTGATCGTGGCGCCCGCGGGCGCCTCCGCGATGGAGAGCGCGTCGAGCACCGGCCGTTCCACCGCGAAGAGTGTGAAGTTCACCGTCGCGGACTCCTGCTCGGTGACGGAGGCTTTGATCACGACGTCACCCGGTACGCCGCCAAGGCGTATGCTCGCAAACGCCGAACCCGACTCGTCGGTCAGCGTGGCTCGTGAGCCCGCGAACGTCGCGTCGCCTTCGACGACCTCCCAGAGGACACCGACGTCCTCCTTGGGCTTCCCGGTCGAAGCCGTACTCACGACTACCTGCAGGCGCGCAGGCAACGCCTGTCCCAAGGCCCCGAACTGTCCGTCACCGCTCGCGACGACGATTTCCACCGGCGCGAGAGCCGGCTCGGTCGGATTGTCGCTACACGCGGCCACACAGAGGAGGAGGGCAGCCGCAGCTCGTAGCCAGCTCGTTCTCACAGCCGTCGTCGCTCGCGCTCGACGCTCAGCAGGTCGACGATCGGGGTGCCGGTCAGAACGGATGCCCCAGTCCGGACTCTGGCCGTCACGGTGAGGAACTCGAGCGGAACCAATCCTTCCACTTCCGCCAGGCGATCTGGCGGGACAGCGACGTACACGAATTGTCCGCCCTCTCCACCAAAGCGGCACAAGAGGAACGGCTCCCCCTCGAAGAAGTCCGTTCGCACCGCCTCCGCCTTCTCCTGAGAGATGAACTGTAGACGCCACGAAACGACGCGCCCGGCGAACGCATCGGGGTCCACAGCGACATCGTCCGGCGACAGGACCGCGGGTTCGTCCGAGCCATCCTCGGACGTAGGGGTGTCCGGCTGCCATATCCACCCTTCCACTCGTACGCGGACCCAGTTCCCCTGCCTGGCGGTCACCTCGAGCTGGGCCCGTGGAGCCGCCCTCGCGAGCGTGTCACCGTCTGGCGCCGCGAGAATCACAGCCCCGTTCGCTCCGACGTCCAAGAAGCCGACGGGCCGGCTAGTCGACGGCGGCGAGGGAGTCGGGCTGGTGGGCGAGACCGGCGTGGGGACATCCGCGACCTCGGCTACCGAGGGGCCCCACACCCACCCCCGGCGGCGGATCAGAATCCACCCCGGAACCCGACGGACCTCCTCGAGTAGGGTGCCGCGTCTCAAGCGTCCGAGGATCGTCCCCGATGGCGTGTCCCTGAGGTTCTCTCCCTCTGGCTCGGAGACCACGAGCTCGAAGGCCGCGTCGGTACTCACTTGCAGGGAGCGGGTCCACATCCATCCCTCGAGATCCACCTGGACCCAATTGCCCCGCCGCCCCACGATCTGCATCCGAACTCCACCATTGAGGCGGGCGATGACCTCACCGTTGGGCGTCCTACGAAAATTCTCCTCCGCGCGAAGGCGTGCGGTGCCCTGTGCGTGGACCCCCTCGGCGCCGAGCAGAAGCAACGAGACGAGGAGGACAAACCATCCGTGAGTAGTACCTCTCTGGCTCGGCATCAGGGCTGAAACGATCCGGGTCGGATGGTGTTAGAAGTGCGTCCGCTCAACCTGAAATCTGCCCGGGCTGTCGAATATCGTCAATAAATCCAACGTGGGAGAGGAGCGCTTCCCCTTCATGCGCGTTTCGCTGCGTACTCTTCGCGGTGCCGCATTGCTGGCACTCATGCTGGCACCGTCGTGGGCGGACGCCCAGACGATTCCGTCTCCGTACTCGTATTTCGAGGCCAAAAAAGAGACCGGTCCGGTCATCGGGTACATGAGCGCGGCCACCGGTCGTTTCGGCTACGGCCCCCCTGGGGGGCCACTGCTGGGAGGTCGCTGGGGCATCGAGCTCACGGGCCCGCTGTCCTTCGAGGCTGTCGGAGGCCTCCTCAGCGGGAGCCGAGACATCGTGAACCCCGGTCGCGACGAAGGAGAGCGAACGGTGGGAGAAGCGGACGTGCGCATGATGACCGTGGATGTGCGCTTGAAGTTCAGCTTCGCAGGAGACCGCACTTGGCACGACATCGCCCCCTTCATCGTGTTCGGAGCCGGTATGGCGTTCGACCTGGCCGGTGCCGACCCGCTCGAGGACGACCTGGAGCCTGCGGACCGCTTCGATTTCGGTAACTCCTTCTTCGGTACGCTTGGCGGGGGAAGTCGATGGTTCGTCACGGATCGACTGGGGGTGCGGGCGGACGCAGTTTTTTCGCTCTGGAAGCTCAAGACGCCGCCCGGCTTCAGTGATCCTGAGCGGGGCTTCGACAACGTTGAAGAAGGTGAGTGGGTAAGGGGCCTCAGCTTCACCATCTCGGGCCTCTGGCGCTGGTAGTGACGGAGCAGTGAGCGACCCCTCGCCTACTCAGTTCGAAGTCCGCCCCGCGGACTGGCTGAGTCTCGACGAGGCGCAGAGCCGCATCTTCACCGAGGTCGGCCGACTACCGGCAGAGTTCATCGACGTCCCAGACAGCGTGGGGCGGGCTTTGGCCGAGGACCTCGAGGCGACCGCGACCCTGCCGCCGTGGGACAACAGCGCCATGGACGGCTACGCGGTGCTCGGTGAAGACATCGCCGGTGCGAGTCCGTCCACCCCGGTCGTGCTGACCGTGACGGGCGCGGTTCGCGCCGGCGAAGTGCCCGGCGCGCCGGTCGGGCCCGGGCAGGCGGTCCGGATCATGACCGGTGCGCCCGTCCCCTCCGGCGTGGACTCCGTCGTTCGCGTCGAAGACACCGACGCCGAAGCCGACTCCGGTTTCGTGCGCGTCCTTCGCGACCGGGACAAAGGACGCAACATCCGGCCCGCCGGAGCGGACATGCAGCTCGGAGAGGTGGTGCTCGTAGCGGGCCAAGTCGTGACACCGGGCACGATCGCGGCGCTCAGCGCTCTCGGGCTCATGTCCGTTTCCGTTGTCCGCCGCCCCACGGTTGCGATTCTGGCTACGGGTGACGAACTGCGGACGCCTGAGCGGTATGACGACGTCCGTGCCGGTGCCGGGATCCCGGAATCGAACGGGCCGATGCTCGCGGCGGCCGTCACACACGCGTCTGCGGTCCCCATCCGATTGGGAACCGCCACGGATGACGAGCACGACCTGCGCGAGCGGATCGAGAACGCAGCAGATGCCGACGCACTAGTGACGATCGGAGGTGCCTCGATGGGTGAGGCCGACCTGGTGAAGCGGGTTCTCGACGACCTCGGGTTCGAACAGAGCTTCTGGCGCGTCCGTATGCGCCCGGGGAGCCCATTCGGCTTCGGGTGGCTCCCGCGGTCGGAGGGCAAACAGCCTGTCTTCGGGCTGCCGGGAAATCCGTCTTCGGCGTTCGTCACCTTCGAGCTCTTCGTTCGTCCGTTCCTACTCGCGCTGGCCGGGCATCGGAACATTTTGCGCCGGACCGTTCGGTGCGTCGCGGGAGAGCCACTGAAGGGTCCAGCCGACCCCACGTGTTTCCTCAGAGTCGGCCTCGACTCGGCGTCGCACCCCCCCCAGGTCACGTTGGTCGGACCGCAGGGCTCAGGACTCGTGAGAACGCTGCATGCGGCCGACGGGCTGGCGGTGCTCCCACATGGAATCCGAGAGATCGCGAAGGGTGAGCCCGTCGATGTGATGCTCATCGACGACGCGCCGGCGGCGGAGCCGTTCCGGACGGCGTGAGGGGCGTTTGCCTCGCTCTGGCGGCCTCCACGGTCGTCGCTTGCTCGGCCCCGCGCTGGCCCGTCGATGCTCCGATGACGTCCCCCTACGGTCTGCGACTCATGGGGTTGCGACCGGATATCCACAGAGGCGTCGACCTGGACGTGCCGGAGGGGACGTTGGTACACGCCATGAACGACGGTCGCGTGCGTTTCGCCGGTGTCATGAGCGGGTACGGGAACGTCGTGTGGCTCGAGCACGGGAAGAACGTGCTCACGCTGTACGCGCATCTATCCCAGATCCGGGTCACGCGAGGTGATGACGTAGACGGCGGTGCCGTCATCGGGCTCAGCGGCGCCACCGGGGACGCGGCCGGGCCCCACCTCCACTTCGAAGTGTGGAGGTGGGGCCGTGAGGTCGATCCCGTCCCGCTCCTCGGTGGGCGTCCGGGTGGCCAGTCGCGCTAGACCGACTTGTTGGCGTCAGTCGGCCGCTTTCAATGCAGCCACCTCTTCCGCGAGCCGGGGTAGGATCTCGAAGAGATCCCCCACGATGCCGTAGTCGGCCACGCCGAAGATGGGCGCATCCGCGTCCCTGTTGATGGCTACGATCGTCTGCGACGTGCGCATTCCGGCGAGGTGTTGAATCGCGCCCGAGATTCCGACCGCGAAGTACAGCTTCGGCGCGACTGTCTTGCCTGTCTGGCCCACCTGCTCGCCGTGTGGGCGCCATCCAGCGTCCACCACGGCCCTGGAGGCGCCGAGCGCGACGCCGGGCCCCAGGGCGTCTCTGAGCGCCTCCAGTAGGCCCCAGTTCTCCGGATCCTTCATGCCCCGCCCTCCCGAGACGATGGTCGTCGCCTCGGACACATCGAGCGCCCCGTTCGACGCGGCCTTCCGTTCCACGACCCGAATCCGCCACGTGGACGGGTCGACGTCCGGGGTGAACGTGGTCACCTCGCCTTCCGCGGCATGCTGCTCGACCGGGAAGACGTTGGGCCGGATCGTGATCATCGCTGGCACCGCATCGATCGACAGGTGCGCGAATGCCTTGCCCGAATAGACCGGCTTGATGATCGACAGCACTCCGTCGTCAACCTCGATACCCGTAGCATCGGAAGCGAGAGGCACGTCGAGCATCGCCGCAACCCGAGGGGCGACGTCCTTGCCGAGTATCGTGGCCGGCAAGATCACTGCCGCGAAGTCACCCGACCGGATTTGGTCCGCAAGGATCGGCGCGTAGCCTTCCGGGTTGTAATCCGCCAGCGCCTCGTGCTCTCCGACTGCGACCGAGGCTGCACCCACCGCGCCGAGCGCGCCGGCCGCCTCGGACAGCCCCGGACCCCCCAGCGCCACGACGCGCGCTGAGCCGCCGAGCTGGCTCGCCAGACGTGCCGCGGTGCTGACCGCCTCACGCGCCGCACTTCCGATCTGTCCGGCCCTCTGTTCGGCGAAGGCGAGTACGTCCGTCATAGCGCGTTCGCTTCTTCGCGAAGAAGACGAAGGAGCTCGGGGACTGCGGCGGGACCTTCGCCCACGATGCGTCCGGCCGCACGCGGTGGCGGCTCGCTCAAACGAGCCACCCGAAGACGCGCAGGGGTAGACGTGGCCTCTTTCTCCTCGAGTGGCTTCCGCTTGGCGGACATGATGCCCTTTAGGGAAGCGTAGCGCGGCTCGTACTCGCCCTTGGTGATCGTGAGCACCGCCGGCAGGTCGACCTCCGTCACCTCCACGCCACCTTCCACCTCGCGGTGACAAACCGCCATGTCGCCATGCACTTCGAACGACGCCACACCGGTCACGCAGGGGCGGTTCAGGAGCGTCGCCACCATCGGGCCGACCTGCTGCTGGTCATCGTCCGCTGCTTTGACCCCGAAGAGGATCAACGCAGCGTCGGAGCCGTGCAATTCGCTCGCCAACGCCTTCGCCGTCGCGAGACCGTCCATGCCGGCGTCGGCAGTCAAGAGAAGTGCGCTGTCCGCGCCCATCGCGAGGCCCGCGCGCAGCGATTCCTGGGTCGACGCGTCGCCGAGGCTCAACAGAGACACGGTCCCGTCGCCTGCGGCTTCCTTGGTTCGAAGCGCTGCCTCGATCGCGAATTCATCATACGGGCTGACAATGAACTTGACCCCGGTAGGGTCGATTCCAGTTCCATCGATTCGGATGCGGGTCTCGGTGTCCGGAACCCGCTTCACACAGACTGTGACGTTCAACGACGTGCACTCCGATGTGGCGTGGACGCGACCGGTCCACCGCTGTTTGGTGTCGCGGCGGGTACCCCCGTCCCAGGGTCGTGATCCGCTATAATGTCGCGCCTAGAAGACCGAAGCAGATGGTGGCGATCCCGCCACCGATCAGAGCGTAGGGAAGCTGAGTGCGAACGTGGTCGATGTGGTCGGTCGCCGACGCCATCGACGAGATGATGGTGGTGTCGCTGATGGGCGAGCAATGGTCGCCGAAGATGCCGCCGGACAGCGCCGCGGCCAAGAACGGAGCGATCGGCAGACCCAGGCCTGCGGCGGCCGGCACCGCGATGGGAAGCATGATCGCGAAGGTGCCCCAGCTCGTTCCGGTCGAGAACGCGATTCCCCCTGAGACGAGAAACACGAGAGGCAGGTAAACGAAGTTCGGCATCGTGCCCCGGGTCACCTCTGCAACGTATTCGCCGGTCCCCATGAGGTCCACGACGTCGCCGAGCGCGATCGCGAGTAGCAGGATTAACGCAAGCGGCACCAGACCCCCGGCCCCCTTCAGTCCGATCTTGACCAGCTCGGCGGTGGTGAACGCCGCTTGCACGCGCAGCATCACCCACGCCACGGCGAGACCGAAGAGCACCGACCACAGCACGCTCGTCGAGCCGCTTCCGTCGGCGAAAACGCCGTTGCCGGTGATGTACAGCCCGATCGGCATGAAGGCGACCATCGCGGCAATCGGCGCGACCATGTTGATCGCCCGCGGCGGGATCGTATCGATCGGCTCGGGCGAGAGCACGTCCTCGTCGATCATCGGGGTCGCGTCCGGCCATAACAGCTCACCCGCCTGGGTCCGCTCCTCCGCCTTCTTCATCGGGCCGACATTGATGTCCCACAAGATCACGGCGAGGACCATCAATACCGCCACGATCGCGTAGAAGTTGAAGGCGATCGACTGCACGAAGACGCCGAGGGCGTTCTCGACCCCGAGGCCCTCGAGAATCTGCAGGTTGTACGCGCCCCACGCATTCAGGGGGATGAGAATGCAGATCGGAGCCGACGTCGAGTCGATGATGTATGCGAGCTTTTCTCTCGAGCACCTGTAGCGATCAAAAAGAGGGCGGGCGGTCGAGCCGGCGACAAGCACCGTGATGTTCGATTCGATGAAGATCACGACTCCGGTCGCCCACGCGAGCAGTTGCGCCCGTTTCGCCGAGTTGACCCACTTGTTCTGCTCCAGGAAGAGCACGAAGCCGCGCACGCCCCCGGACGCCTCCACCGTCGCGATGAGCGCCCCGATCGCGATCGTGAACATGATCGCCCGCGCGTCGCCGTCGCTGCCGAACACGTCGACCGTGCCCTGGATGGCTGCCGCGAGCCCGGCCACCGGGTTCCAGCCCGAGAGGATGGTCCACGCGAGCCACAGGCCCCCCGCCAACGACAGATAGACCTGTTTGGTCCAGATCGCGAGCACGATCGCGAGCACTGGCGGGAGCAGGGAGATCCAGGTCGGATCGCTCATTCGCGTGTTCCTTCGCAGGCCGTTGAAGATCGTTTCGTGCCCCCCGGATGACGGGACACTCCGGAGGCGCCGAAAACATAGAACCGATACGGCCAGTCCGCCGCTGCGCTCACGCCGATGCGCGTCGAGACGCCCACCAGATCGCGCGGCACGGCCCATCCGGCCTGCAACTGCAGCGGCTCGGCACGCAGGTCGTGTCCGTACAGATCACCGGTAACCCCCAGCGCCTGACAGAGCCTGCCCGGGCCCGTACTCAACGGCTCGCGACCTCGGCGCTCCTTCATCACCTCCAGCCCCTCCAGCGCATGCAACCCCCGCAGCAGCACAGCTCCTGCTTCCCCCTCGGGCCCCGTGACAACGTTCATGCACCAGTGCATACCGTAGATTCGATACACGTAGCTGAAGCCGGCCGGGCCGAACATCACGGCGTTCCGTTTCGTGAGACCGCTGACCGTCGCGGCATGAGACGCGGGATCCGCCGGACCGTCGTACGCCTCCGTCTCGACGATCACGCCAGATGTTCGCCGGCCACCGATCGTTGATACGAGACGATGCCCGAGCAGATCCCGTGCCACCTCGAGCGTGGGCCGGCGGAGGAGACCCTCAGGAAGCTCGGCGGCGGGAGCGAGGCCGGACGTCCACGGCAGGAGGCTAGGACCGACTCCGTGGGCCACGGCCTCGACCGCCCCTGCGTCCGCCGCGTCCGCCCTTGCTTCCGCCTGCGTCCGATTCGCCTGAAGTACGCCGCGTGTAATCGGCACGCCACGCATCGAGCAGTTGCTCCGCACGGGAAGGCGGGACGGCTGCCGAAATCGCAGCGGGGTCATCCCGCAATGTTCTGAAGAGGTCCGTTCCAAACCGCTCGACCAACGTCTTCGCGGTCTTCTCCCCCACGCCCTTGTAGCGGTGCGTCAGGTACCGGACGATCGCATCAGCGTCGCTCGGCAGACCCAGCGAGTCGAGATCGACCTCGGCGTCGGCCGGTGTCTCATCGACTGAGGCCGACGCAGACTCCGGCGCATCTGCCGCTGGACTGGAAGTACTGAAGGCCTGGCCCTCGAACAGCAGCGGCTGGTCGTCCGCCCCTCGGCGGCGCGTAGACCCGCGGCGGGGACCGAGGCGAAGACCCAGATCTCCCAGATCGGAGGGGAGCACCTCTACGATCCTGGGGTCGCCGCTCTCGGGCTCTGGAGCGGATTCCGTGGCCGGCTCCGACGTCGATTCCGTGGCCGGCTCGGAGGCCGATACGATCTCGGGTGCGTCGTCGGCTGCGGCCCGAGACTCGAGTTCGGGAGCCGCGTCACCGGCGGCTGCTCCATCCGAAGCGCCGCTCAGGAGCCTCACCTGGAAGTTGCCGCGGTCCGTCCGCTCCACTCCTATGATGCCGTGCTCTGCCGCCTGGGCCAGAAACTTCGAGAATTTCGGGAAGCCCAGCTCGGCCTCATCGAACGCGCGGTCTTTCTGCAGGATCTTTCGCTTGACGTCCGAGTCACGTATGGACTCACGCCCCGCGGCCCGAAGATCCTCCAGCGCGGCTGTCAGCAGAGCATAGGCATCCTGGAGCGGGTCATCGGAGGTCCCGGACACGTCCACCGACGGGGACCCCGTGTCCGGCTTGTCGCGATCGTTCCGATCACGCCGCCCTCGGCCGCCACCTCGGCGAGTGCTAGCCTCACGCGAGTCGGCGGTGGCGGTGGCGGTGCGCCGACCCCGCCCTCTCATGGGTCCGACCTGGTACTGTCCGTTCTCGAGCTTCTTGAGCTTCACGAGCCCGCGCGAAGAAGCCTCCGCAAGGAACTTACTGAACTTGCTGAAGCCCATGCCCGATTCGTCGAAGTTCGCATCCAGCTCCTGCATGACCTGCTTGAGCCGGTCCGACCGCATGACGTCACCTCGCGCAACCATTTTCTTCAGTGCTTCGGCAACGAGCACCCATGGGTCCCGGGCCGCCTGGTGCAGTTCGGTAGTCTTGGTGAGTCCGGTAAGGCTGGTGTAGGAGTAGTACTCGTCGCAGTTCTGGACGAGGATGTCCGAGCTCGATTCCTGAATGCCCACACCGATGACGTACTTTCCGTACTCCTTGAGCTTGAGCACCAAGCTGGAGAAGTCCGAGTCCCCGGTGAGCAGGATATACGTCCCGATCTCGGGACGGATGAAGACGAGCTCGACCGCATCGATCGCCATGCGAATGTCGGTCGCGTTCTTCTTGTTGCTCCCGTAGGCAGGCGCGAAGATCAGATCGACCGACGCCTCCGAGAGCGGCACAATGTACTGCGGATAACGACGCCAGTCGGCATAGGCTCGCTGCACGCTGACCTTTCCCTTGATGACGTCGTTGTCGAGAAGGCTCTTGAGTTCCTTCGAAAGGTCGCTGCGCATACCCATCGTGACGTTGTCGAAGTCGATGAGGAGCGCTGCGTGAGGCGTGTCTTGCGCCGAGGAGCCCGGTCCCCCTTGATGGGGGGCCCTGGTATAGGGTGTACCCATTGCTTTTGTCTCGCAAACTGAATTGTCTTGCCGCGAGACCTCCCCACCCCACCCGCGTTGTTGGATCACGAGAGGGGTCGGGGAAGCCTTCCGGGGGCGCCCACCATGGGCGCCGCGACCCCGTTAGACCGATTCGCTCTCCGACTGAACCACGCGGGAGAGCTCGACCCGCCGCACCTTACCCGTATCCGTACGCGGTAGCACGTCCAGGAAACGGATCAGATCAGGGACCTTGTCCTCCGCGAGGGTCTCGCGGCACCAGTCCACGATCTCGTGACCTGTGACGATTGCACCTTCGACAAGAACGATGCAGGCGCAGATGGCTTCTCCGAGGAGCGGGTCGGCCACGCCGATCACCGCAACCTCTTGTACCGCCGGGTGAGACTCGATTCGGGTCTCGACTTCGCGGGGATACACGTTGAAGCCAGAACGGATGATAACCGTCTTACGTCGGCCGACCAAATGCAGATAGCCCTCTTCGTCCAGGAGTCCGAGGTCCCCGGTGAGGTAATATCCGTTCTCATCGTACGCGTCCGCGGTCTTGTTCGGCTGTCGGTAGTAGCCGATCATGACCCCCGGGCCCTTCACTCCGATCTCGCCAACGCTCTCGACGGGCAGCTCTTCCCCGTCCGACTCGGTGATGCGGATCTCCGTACCGGAAAGCGGCTTGCCCACGGTGAATCGGCGCTTGTCCGCAGGGTCATCTGCGCGCGCGACAGCGAGCGTCGAGGCGGTCTCCGCGAGCGAGTACGCGTTCAAGACCGTGACGCCCAATTCATCGCCGATACGCGCGACGAGATCGTCGTGTACGGGAGCCCCGGCCACCACGGCCAAGCGGAGCGAGCTCAGGTCGCGGCGGCGGACCGCCAGCTGCGCGAGCTCGCCGACGAAAAGCGTCGGTATCCCATAGTGGACGGTGGCCTGGTGCTGTTCGGCCAAGTCGAGCGTCGCGGCGGCGTCCGCCTCATCCTGTAGGATGATGCTCGCTCCAACGAGCAGCGTGGACAGCAGCCCTGGCCCGAGTCCAAAGACGTGAAAGAGTGCCGTGACACCCACCAACCGATCCGATTCCTTCAGGCCGAGCGCATCCGCCGTGCCGGCGGCCGCGTGGATCAAGTTCGTATGACTGAGCTCGACTCCTTTCGGCTTTCCCATCGTGCCGGACGTGTACACGATCGCGAAGCAGTCGCGGCCCGGGTCGAGCACGGGAGCGGGAAAATCGCGTCCTGCACCCGCCGAGATGAGGTCCTCGAACTGAAAGATCCGGTCGTCATACCAGAGGTCCTCGTCCCCGACGGTCGCCAAGTATTGCAGCTCCGGGAGCTGTGGCATCAGCTCCTCGAAGAGCTGGAGATAGTCGATCCCGAAGGCATGCTCCACCGTGACTGCGCAGACCGCCTCCGAGTGCCGCAGCACGTACTTCAACTCGGGGGTAGTGAGACGAGGATTGAGCGGAACGATCGTCGCGCCCAGCTTCGCTGCCGCGAACATCGCGACTACGAATTCCGGACACGGAGGCAGCAGCAGCGCGATCCGGTCCCCGGCCTCGATCCCCAGGTTGGAGAGCGCGGCCGCGAGCGCCTCGGCGTCGCGCTCGATCTCACCGTAGGTCAGCACGCGGTCGTGGAAGCGCAGGTAGGCGCGTCCGGAATCGGAGGTGGCCCGGTTGGCCAGTGCGGACGCGATCGTGAAACCTGCGAAGCGCTCGGTAAGCGCCATGTCAAGCGAGCTCCGCGAGCACGTCCCGCACGAGCGAGTCCGGAATTTCGCGGCTCCATCCTCCGTCGTCCTCCACCTCGCCGAGCCGACGAAGTAATACGTACCGTGTCCTCCCCGAGCGAACTTTCTTGTCGGAACCGAGGAAACGCAACGCAGCTTCCACGTCGAGGGACGGCACGGAGTCGAGCGATAAACCCAGCGTCGAGAGGCTGGGTGCGATCTTGGCTCTCGTGCCCTCCTCCGTGATGCCGAGACGTTCACCGAGCTCAGCTTCGAGCAACATTCCCGCCGCCACCGCGGTGCCGTGACCCATGCCGTACCCGGTAGCCGCCTCGAGCGCGTGGCCCACCGTGTGGCCGAAGTTGAGCACCTGTCGAAAGCCGCCCTCTCGCTCATCCCTCGTGACGACGTCCGCCTTGATGCGCACCGAACGGACGATCGCCTCCGTCGCGGTCTCGATCTCGGCTGCGAGAAGCCGGTCCGCAGCCGCCGTAAGCCACTCGAAGTACTGAGCGTCGAGGATCGCGCCGTGCTTGAAGGCCTCCACGAGACCCTGTACTCGCTCCGCGGTGGGCAGTGTCGCGAGCGTGTCGGGGTCCGCGACCACAGCTCTGGGCGCATGGAACGACCCTACGAGGTTCTTCCCCGCTCGGACATCGACCCCGGTCTTCCCACCCACCGACGCATCGATCATCGCGAGGTAGCTCGTCGGGACCTGCACGACCGGAATGCCGCGTAGGTATGTCGCGGCCACAAAGCCGGCCAGGTCTCCCGTGACACCGCCACCCACGGCGACCACGCAGCTGTCCCGACCATGCCTATCGTCGAGCATGGCGTCGGTGAGGATCGACCAATTCTTGCGTGTCTTGCACGCCTCACCGGCCGGAAAAGAGTAGAGTCGGGCGTCGACCCCGGTCGCCGTCAACGCTTCGAGCACGGCAGAGCCGTACAGCGGCGCCACGTTCTCGTCGGAGATCACCGCGTACCGGTGTGCCCGCGCGTCGTCCGGAAGCAAGGCGGGGAGGCGATCCAGCAGCCCGGAGCCGACGAACACTTCGTAGCTCCCGCCGGCGACTCCGACCTCGACGCCGGTGCCGCGCTCGAGACCCCGCACAGGGATAGTGTCGGTCACTGACGACCTAGAAGGGTGATCGGAGAGGGAGGCGGGCCGCGTTCCCTTCCAGCGCCGTCACCTCTACCGAGACGCCGTCGGGGAAGCCGACTCGGAGCACGGTGGCGGCCAGGCCATCCACGTCCGCAACCTCGAGCGACGCCACCCCGCCGAGGGAAGCGAGCGCGCTGCGGAAGCGCGCCGCGAAGCGATCCCGTGCGGCGGTATCGTCCCAGACGGCGTACCAAATGAGGCCGCGTTCGCCGTTTTCGCCTTCGACGAGTACGTACCGGTCGCCACCCCAACCGTCAGCGAAACGGCCGTTTCCGGGCCCCAGGTGCTGGTCGAGCATCACTCCCAGCTCCAAGCGGCCGAGCACGTCCTCGTGCAAGACCGCGGCGCCGCGGACCGAGATCGCCAGTTCGACCGGCGCATCGTCCCGACTTCCGCCGAGGATTTGCTCCGTCGACGCCGGCAGGTGCTCCCCGAACGGCGCCACCCGCTCCCCTTGCTTCCAGAGGTTCTGGACGTAGCCCGCCCCCTCGAGGTAGGGGAAGAGCAAGCTCTCCTGGATCACCGGTGGCGCGGCCGCAAGCGCCGGAAACTGCGACCTCACGCTTTCGAGCGCCGGGCGAAGTTGCGCCGCGAAGTTCGGGATCGCCCCGAGGTCCACCGGCGAGCCCTGCATCTGCTCGGTCATGTACTCGAGCATCACGAGCGTCGCGTGACCTTCGATCGCTGCCTGCGCGGCGGTCGCCCGATCGTTCCCCAGCTTCGGGTCGGTGAGCGCGTCGAGGTCGACCCACTGATCCTGGATCGCGTGCACGAGCTCGTGCACCAGCAGTCCCTGTAACGACGCCTCCGGCTGGTCGTCCAACACGAAGAGCGCGGTCGAGTCCGGATCATAGAAACCCACGACCTGCTCCGTGTACAGCCGCAGCAGCACCTCGCGCAAGTCCAGCGTCCTCGGAACGAGCCCGAAGAGTGCGTAGGCGTCGACCGTGGCCCGAGCCTCCTCCTCCGGTAGCTCCTCGTCGAGCTTGTTCTCGAGGTAGCGGACCAACTCGTCACGACTCCGCATCTCGATCCGCACGGGTTCGCGCAATTCGAGGCCGGAACGGGTGGCGAGGTCCGGCAACAGCGCCGACGCCAGTTCCCTGAGCTTCGCGTCCGACGATATCACCAAGACGGACCGCGCTTGCTGCGCGGTTCCGCCGCACGCGCCGAAGATGAGGAGCGCGGCGGAAAAGGCTAGAATCCTCCCGACCCTGAACGCACCGAATATCCGCTCGCTGCTACTGCTTCCGGGCGGTATTCGGAGCACGGTCATCGCGAGCAT